>JBCBDK010000836.1:0-1505 GCA_038529675.1 Actinomycetota bacterium | reverse complement strand
CGAAGCAGCGTCCGCCGGTGCGTCGCTCCGTGAGGTGATGGCGCGGATGGGACACGCATCGAGTGATGCCGCGCTCCGCTACCTGAAGGCGTCGGAGCGCCGCGACCGCGAGATCGCCGAAGCGCTCACCCTGCGAATGACCGCGTCCAGGCAGTCGGATGCGGAGGACGAAGACCGGGAACCTTGCTGAGTCCTCGCGGCCGACCCCAACACGCCCATCTGGACCCGTCCTCGGCGCGCCTAACGGACCGTTGTACGCGCAGTCCGGCACCGCAGCCCGACGAGCGCCGGGTGCGGGATGCGGACAGCGGGTGGAGTGTCAATGGGCATCGGGGCTGAGGTCGAGGCGGCGGAGCAACTGGGCGTTCAGGGCCACGATGATGGTCGAGAGGCTCATGAGTGCGGCCCCGACCGCCGGGGGGAGGACGAATCCGATGGGTGCGAGCACGCCGGCGGCGAGGGGGATGGCGGCGATGTTGTAGCCGGCGGCCCAGATGAGGTTCTGGATCATCTTGCGGTAGCTGGCGTGAGAGAGCTTGATCACGCCGAGTACGTTGCGGGGGTCTGATGAGGCGAGCACGACGCCGGCGGATTCGATGGCGACGTCGGTGCCGGCACCGACGGCGAGGCCGACGTCGGCGCGAGCGAGCGCGGGGGCGTCGTTGACGCCGTCGCCGACCATGGCGACGGTTCGCCCTTGCTCTTGGAGGTCGGCGACGGCCTGGTCTTTGTCGTCGGGGAGGACTTCGGCGTAGACGTCGTCGATGCCGAGTTCTTCGGCGACGTGGTCGGCGACGGCTTGGGAGTCGCCGGTGATCATGACGACTCGGATATCGCGCTCGTGGAGTGCGTCGACGGCTCGTCGTGAGACCTCTCGGATCTCGTCTTCGAGTGCGAAGCTGCCAGCGATTGCTCCGTCGTCGACGACGTGGAGCACGGCGGCGCCACGGTCTTCCCACTGGGCGATCTGACTGTCGAGTTCGCGGGGTGCGGTGAGGTCGAGTTCGCGCAGCAGCGCCGGCCCACCGATGGCGATGGTGCGGCCGTCGACGGTGGCGGCGACACCGCGGCCGGTCATCGATCGGAAGTCGGACGCCGAGGCGGATGCGATGCCGTCGGCGTCGGCCCGTCGAACGATGGCCCGGGCGAGGGGGTGTTCGGAGTCGGCTTCGACTGCAGCGGCAAGCGCGAGCAGTCGGCGTTCGTCGCCGTCGAGGGCGGAGAGGTCGGTGACGACATGCTCGCCGGCGGTGAGGGTCCCGGTCTTGTCGAACAGGACGGTGTCGACGCTGCGCATCCGTTCGAGCGCGAGGCGGTCCTTGACGAGGATGCCGTTGCGTGCGGCTTTGGCCGTGGACAGCGAGATGACGAGGGGGATGGCGAGGCCGAGCGCATGGGGGCAGGCGATGATCAGCACGGTGATGGTGCGGATCAGTGCGTCGTCGGTGCGGTCGAGATCACCGCCATCGGCGACGAGACCGCGCTCGGCGGCATCCAACGCATGG
>JBCBDK010000835.1:0-1508 GCA_038529675.1 Actinomycetota bacterium | reverse complement strand
CACCGGGCCGGGACTCCCGCGCGAGGGGCGCTCACAGGTGACAGGAGACGACGGCACCTACCTGTTCGCGGGTCTGCAGGAGGGCACGTTCACGGTGAGCGCCGAGCCGAGCGGTGACCTCCCGGCTCACTTCGTTCCGACGAATTCTGACACCGGTAACGGTCGCATCGCAACGACCTCCTCCCTCGATCACACGGTGAACATCGACCTCGGCTTCCACGATCCTGCACCTGCGGCCCGTGACGACTCGTTCGCGACCGTCATCGACGCGTCGCTGGCGGTCTCCGACCCGGCCACCGGGCTGCTCGCGAACGACGAGCAGGGCAACGCCCCCGCCGTGGTCGTCGGCTTCGACGCAGCGTCCGCGAACGGCGGCGCGGTCGACGTCGCGGCGGACGGAACGTTCACCTACGTGCCGCCGGCGGCGTTCGTCGGCACCGACACCTTCGTGTACACGATCCGCGATGCGAGCGGCGACGAGTCGTCCGCCACGGTGACGATCCGAGTGAGTGGCGCGGCCAGCATCACCGGCGTCGTCTGGCACGATCGCAACGCCAGCGGCGTGGTCGACGGCAACGAGGCGCCGCTCGCCGGCGTACGGGTGCGGCTCGTCGGGGTGGGCGTCGACTGCACGGCGCAGACCGCCGATGACCCGTCCCCGATCGAGCTGCCGACCGCCGTCGACGGCGGGTACACCTTCGAGCAACTCGGACCCGGTTGCTACGAGGTGCACGTCGTCGCCGACACGTTGCCCTCCGCGGCTCGATCGGCGACGCACGACATCGACGGTGGCCAGGATGGGGTGGCCTCCGTCGAGGTGGTGGGCTCCTCGTCGATCGAGTCCGTCGACTTCGGCTTCGTCAACCTCGTGCCGCGGGCCGTCGCCGATGCCGCCACGGCGGACGAGGGGTCGTCGGTGACGATCTCGCCGATCGCGAACGACAACGATCCCGAAGGTCAGCCGCTCACGATCACGTCGGTGTACTCCTCGGTCAACGGCGCAGCGGTCATCGCCGGGTCCACGATCGTGTACACGCCGGCGCCCGGCTACGACGGCATCGACTGGGTCGTCTACACCGTGTGTGATCCCGACGGTGAGTGCTCGACCGCGTCGGTCAGCGTCACCGTCAGGAACACCAACGATCCACCGTCGATCGGCACATCCGGCGGAGCACTCGACGTGGTGATCGGTGAGCCGGTCGCACGCCTCGACGTGGTCGACGCCGAGGGCGACGCGATCACAGCGCAGCTCGTCGGCGGGCAGCTCCCGAACGGCCTCGTCCTGAACGCCGATGGCACCTTCAGTGGCGTGCCGACCGGTGCGGACGCCCCTCCGGGTACGACGATTCCGTTCAGCGTCGAGCTGTGCGACGCACGGGGAGCATGCAGCATCGTGTCGTTCTCGATGACGACCCGGTCGGCAACCGCGTCGACGGGCGGCTCCATCCCGAGCGCCGGTGCAGACAACGGACGACTGCTGTGGTCGGGCGCGGCGCTGCTCCTGCTCG
>JBCBDK010000834.1:0-1515 GCA_038529675.1 Actinomycetota bacterium | reverse complement strand
CCAGCCGCGGTCGGCGACGTCACCGACCGCGACTCGTCGAACGGTTCTGTCGGTCTCGACGAGCAGCGTCCCACCCTGTTCCACGAGCAGGAGCTGACTCGAACCAGCCCTCGGGAGGGCGTGGAGGTAGCCGGCGTCGAGACGTGGGAGCTCCGCGAGGTCGTCCGGTCCGTAGGTGAGCACCCAGCTGGTGCTGGTCAGCGCGTCCCACAGGACCGCTGTCGCCCCACCATCGTCGAGTGGGGTGACCGCTGGCATGCCGCGCATCCACTGCGCGACGACGGGGAGTGCGAATCGCCGTTCGCCGTCCGGGTTGGCGACGACCAGTTCGTTGCCGCTCTCGCCGACGGTGATCGTGGCGGTCGTGTCGAGCCGGATGTCGTCACCCGCTCGGTCGACCCAGGTCGCCACCGGTAGCTCGGTCGGGTCGGGCCGCGTCGCGGACCCACCGCAACAACCGACCGGAACCAGCCCGAACGTGGTCGGCACGTAGTCCGTGTCACCCGACGGGTCGATCGCCTCCGGCCAGGTACCGACGACCGAGCCTGCCTCCGACCCCTGCGTCGCGATCGCGACGAGATCAGCGCGCTCGCCGACCTGGGTGACGACGTACGCGGTGTCGTCGGGCCCGACTGCGAGGACTCGCGTCTCGGTTGCAGCGAGGTCGACGCCGTCGACCGGGATCGAGATCGGGTCGGTGCCATCGCTCGTGTAGCGCACGAGTTCGTCGCGGCCGGGCACCGTGGCGAGCAATGCACCACTCGGCGCCTGCCCCAGCGACGTGCAGCCGAGGTCGTCGGCACACTCGTAGGCGATCGCCGTCTCGATGCCCGGCGCCGCTTCAGGACCGGTCGGCGGCTCCGGCTCGACGGGAGGCGGTTGCGTCGCCTCCGTGACCGGCTCGGTGGACGGCGGACTCGTCGCGGTCGGCTCGGGGGCGACGGGGTCGAGGAGCGTGGTCGTCGGTGCCGGTTCGATCGTCGTCGGCGACGGGTCCGCCGGGTCGGGGTCGGCCGCATCGGTGGCGGTGGTGACCGGCGCGGTCGGGTCGGGGCGGTCGGTCACGACGGTGGCGCCGTCCGGCTCGCGGAGCACGACGACGAGTCCGGCGACGAGCACCGCGAGCATGGCGGCGGCCGACGTCAGCATCACGATCGCCCGTCGTCGCGACGGATCGGTGCGCTCCGTTCGTGCTTCATCGACGTCGGTGCGCCCGGCGCGGTCGAGCACAGATGACAGGGCGTCGTCGACCGTGTCGGAACTCACACTCGCGAGCGTCTCGTCGCGGGCGGCCGCACCGGCCTCGCGGAGCGCTCGTTCGGCAACCGGGTCGATGCCGTTCATCGTGGTGACTCCTGCTCGTTCGTCGGACGGAACTGGTGGACGGTGCCCATCGCCTGCACGTCGATGACTCGACGCACGTTGTGCCGCGCCTTCGACAAGGCCGACTTCACGGTCCCCTCGGCGATCTCCATTTCGGCGGCGATGTCGAGCACCGGCAGGTCCTCGACGTAG
>JBCBDK010000833.1:0-1519 GCA_038529675.1 Actinomycetota bacterium | reverse complement strand
GTGCAGTGCGGTGCACTGCACCACGAACTCCTGGATGATCCGATGGCACACGGTGTCGTCGAAGTAGTTGTTCCGGGCGAGGAACACGAAGCTGTTCACCGTGGTCGGCGCCAACTCCTGATCGAGGTCGATCTCGATCGTGCCGAGGTTGGTCGTGACGACGGCGGTGTAGGCGATGGCCGGGTCGAGGCAGAACGGCGGCGCCTCGGCGAACTCCTGCGTCTGGGCGTCGGTGCCCTCGATCGGCGGGCAGCCGTCGGGGACCACCTCGTCGGGGTTCTGCTCGACCGTCGGGATCTCGACGTTCTCCGGTTCGCTCAGCACCGGCGCCTCGGTCGTCGTCGGCGCGTCGGTCGCGACCGGCTCGGTGGACTCCTCGACGGCGTCGAGCGGGGCGCCGTCGGCGTCGTCGCTCTGTTCGTCGTCGCCCGCGATCAGATTGGCGATGAAGACGAGTCCGACGATGGCGAGCACGGCGCCACCGACGATGATGGCCACCCGGGTGACTCGACTCCGGGTCTGGGCCTGCTGCGCTTGCTGCTGGCCGAGTGCCCGGTTCGCCTTCTGTCGTTCACGCTTCTCGGTTCCCACGAGCACCGGAGGCTATCGGTGGTGCAGAGCCACCGATCGGCAGCCACCGATCGGCAGCCACCGATCGGCACCCGGCGATCGGCACCCGGCGATCGGCACCCGGAAGTCCTCGTGTTCCCGGGTGTGTTGTCGCCGGTGTCTGCGGTGGTCCCGGCGTCACCGGCGTCACCGGCGTACGCGGTCGGACGTCGTCGGTGCTCGTACACTGTGGACATGGCCCGTGTCCGTCTGTTCGCCTCCGCCCGCGATGCCGCGGGCACCGGCAGCGACGTGATCGACGGCAGCACCGTCGCCGAGGTGCTCCGTGCGGCGGAACAGCGCTACGGCCAGCGATTCAGCGAGGTACTCACGACCTGCCGGGTCTGGGTCAACGGCAACGACACGGTGCCCGACGCGGCACTGGGTCCCGACGATGAGCTGGCGGTTCTTCCGCCGGTCTCGGGAGGAACGACATGAGCGACGACAACGGTGGTACTGCGAACGGCAGCACCGACACGATCGACCCGAGCGAGCTCTCGCTCGAGGAACTCCGGTCGCTTCGCGCCCGCCTTCAGCAGGAGGACGACGTCGTGTCGTACGCACGCCGGGTCGCGCAGGCACGTCTCGATCTCGTCACGACCGAACTGAGCCGTCGATCCGGTGAGGGCGGCGATGTGAACGAGGTGCTGTCGCAGCATCTGGTCGCCGGTGGTGGCCCAGCCCGTCCACCCCGCCCGGCGGAGGATCTCAGCGACGACGTGTTGTCGCAGGAGCTCGACGCCATCTGCGCCGAGTACCATTTCGGGAGGCTCGAAGAGCTCGATGACGCAGAACTCGAGGCGCTCGAAGGCGCCGTCTCCGAGTTCGAACAGCGAGTGTCCCAGGATCGCCGCGACCGGTTCGATCGCCTCGATGCGTTGAGCGCCGAACTCGTCCGTCGCTACCGCGA
>JBCBDK010000832.1:0-1521 GCA_038529675.1 Actinomycetota bacterium | reverse complement strand
CGGATCGCTTCGTACTGCAGCGTGAGCGGCAGCCACCCGCCCGCGGCCGCGGGCTTGAGGATGTCGCCAGGGCCGAAGAGGAATTTGTCCTTGGTCCAGCCGAGGTCCTTGTCGGCGTGGTCGATCCACTGGTGGGGCATGATCCCGTACGAGATGAACAGCACGAGGAAGATGTACGTCGACGCGAGCATCGCTTCGCCCCAGGACGTCGGGGTGCCGACCGCACGACGCTTGCCGTACGGGATGATGGCGAGCGACAGCACCGTCGACGCGATCAGGGCCACGATGAAGGCCTGGTTCATGCCCGGCCACTCGAGGATGTCGATGGCGATCATCTGGGGAGGGTTCGTTCTTTCGTTCTCGGTCGATTCGGAGCACGGATCGGTGGCGCACCCGCAGGTCCGCTCGTGAAACCGACCACGATGCTACTCGTGCGCAGCGGCTTGACGAAGTCTGGCATGGCGACGTCCGCCACGCGCCAGGTTGTGCACAAGTTCTCCCGCCCCCAGCGAGCGTCACAGACGCATTCGCTCGAAGACTTCCTGAACCCCTGCTCGGCCTTCTATCCTCGACCGACGTGACCGAGATCCCCGAGCATCTCCTCAAGCGTTCGCGCGAGCGCCGTGCAGCGATCGGCAAGGGCGACGGCGACGCTGGAGGCGAGGCCGCCGAGTCGACCGATGCACCGGCTGCCACGACGCCGGCCACCACCGCACCGGCTGCCACCGCACCCGCCGCGACCGGCCCTGCGGTCCGCGGGGCTGCGCCGGAGCCCGCCGCTCCCCCGCCACCGAAGCCCGACCCGCACTACGTCGCCGCCGCCAAGCAGCGGCGCAAGGTGCCGTGGTGGGCAATGGCGACCCTGTCGCTCATGCCGCTGTGGGGTTTCATGTACGTCCGTGCGCTCGTCGAGCCGCCGGAGTCCGCCGAAGGCCCGCTCGGGCTCGGTTCCGAGATCTACTCCAACTGTGCGAGCTGCCACGGCGCCAACGGCGGCGGCGGCGTCGGGTATGCGTTCTCCGGCGGCGAGGTCCTCGCCACCTTCCCCCAGATCCAGGACCAGCTGCGCTACGTCTACTACGGGACTCAGGGCTACAACCTCGAGGGCATCTCCGTCTACGGCAACCCCGACCGCGAGGGCGGCGCCCACGAGACCGGCGCGATGGGCAACATGCCGGCCTTCGGCGGCCAGCTCACCGACTACGAGATCCTCGGCGTGATCTGCCACGAGCGGTACACGCTCGGCGGCGCGGACCCCGACTCCGAGGAGTGGGCGGAGGAGTTCGAGCACTGGTGCTCGGAGGAGTCCCCGATCTTCATCGAGCTCGAGGAGGGCGTCATCTCGCTCACCGACGACGAGCCCCACGAGTTCATGGGCCCCGACGGCGAGTTCGGGGCCGACATGATCGGCTCGGTGCCGATCACCGGCAGCAGCTGAGGTCTGACCTGATCGGACCCCGGCAATGAGCCGCCCGACCACGACCGACGTCTTGGTCGTCGGCGGCGGGCCCGCCGGCGCGT
>JBCBDK010000831.1:0-1521 GCA_038529675.1 Actinomycetota bacterium | reverse complement strand
GCAGGAGACCGACCGACAACCCGGTCAGCTCATCGCTTGCGAGACGATCGAACGTCTCCTGCGCCGATGCGACCTCGAGCTTCTCGCTCTCGTCGATCAAGGGCGTCACGACATAGGCCTGCCGGCCGGCGGCGACCTGTGTCCGAACGTCGGCCCACACACCCGTCTCCATCAGCGGGCCGTCGGCGTGGTGGGTGACGATCGGCGTGCGGCCCGGCGGCAGCTCGTCGAGCACCGACACGTCGAGATCGCCGTACACGGTCATCGCCGCGGTCCGCGGGATCGGTGTGGCGGTCATCACGAGCATGTCCGGGGTACGCCCGCCTGCCGCTTTGTCGCGCAGCGCCGCCCGTTGCTCCACGCCGAACCGGTGTTGCTCGTCGACGACGACCGCTCCCAGCGATGCGAAGTCGACCGCCTCCTGGATCAGCGCAAGGACGTGCTCGCGGGGCTCGCCGACGGCGGCGTCGACATCGCGATCGGTACACATGCGCTGATCCGGTGATCCGATTCGTGAGCAGTTCGACCCGGAGCGGCCGGTCGCCGAACAGGTTGCCCGGGTCGGGCACGGTGATGCCGTCGAGGAGCGCTCGAACGCTTGCCGCGTGCTGCTCGGCGAGCACCTCGGTCGGGGCCATCAGCGCCGCCTGGTGGCCGCCGTCGACCGCTGCGAGCATCGTGGCGACAGCAACCACGGTCTTGCCGGCACCCACGTCGCCCTGGAGAAGTCGGTGCATGGGGTTCGACGCCGCGAGGTCGGCGCCGATCTCGGCGATCGCGCGCTCCTGCGCGCCGGTCAACGGATACGGCAGTGCGGCACGGAACCGCTCGACGAGCTCGCCGTCGACCACGTGCTCGATGCCACGCTGCTCGCGCTCCATCCGCCGCTTGCGAAGCACGAGCAGGAGTTGGACTCGCAGCAGCTCGTCGAAGGCCAGCCGTCGCCGGGCGCTCTGCATCTCGCCGATCTCGTCGGGCAGGTGGATCTTGTGCAGTGCGGACGCACGATCGAGCATTCCGAGTCGCCCGGTCACGTCGGCGGGCACCGGATCGGCGATGCCCCGTTCCGCACACCGCCGCAACGACTCTTCCACCCAGCCGGCCATCTCCCAGGTGTTGATCTGCGCCTTCTCGCTCTGAGGGTAGATCGGCACGATCCGGCCGGTGCGGTCGCCGATCAGGTCGACGACCGGGTTCGACATCTGGAGGCCGCCCCGGTAGGTGTCGACCTTGCCGAACAACGCGACGTTCAACCCCTCACGCAGCTGGCGCTCACGCCACGGCTGATTGAAGAACACGACGTCCATCCGGCCCGATCCGTCGCCGACGTTCACGTTGACCATCGACCGTCGGTTGCGGGTCTGGCGCTTGCGAACCGACCGGACGGTGACGAGCACGAGCGCCTCCTCGCCGGGCACGAGGTCGGCGATACGCGCTTCGTTGCTCCGATCGACCCATCGGCGTGGGTAGGTGGTGACCAGATCGAGCACGTGTTCGATCCCGACAGCGTTCAGCGAGGTC
>JBCBDK010000830.1:0-1524 GCA_038529675.1 Actinomycetota bacterium | reverse complement strand
GCGGTCGCCCGACGACGGTGCGAGGCCGATCGGCAGCGTCGTGGCGTCGAGCGACACCACGTAGTCACCGGCCGGCAGGTCGGCGAACTCGTAGAAGCCGGTCGGGTCGGTCACGGTCGTGAGCGTGATCACACCGGCGGTCGTGGTGACCGTGGCGGTGACGGTGACGCCGCCGACGCCGGACTCACCTGCGTCGAGGACGCCGTCGCCGTCGGCGTCGACGAAGACGTTGTCGCCGAGCCGGGCAGTGCCGGTCACGCCGAAGTCCAGCGCCGTGAGGCTCGCGCCGGTGAGCGAGATCGTCGTGGCCAGGTCGACGCCGCCGGCCGGGCCATCCGGGTCGATCGTCGGCTGGATGATGCCGTTCGGCAGCGTCGTGTCATCGACGACGACGTCGTAGCTGCCGGGAGGCAGGTCACCGAACAGATAGGAGCCGTCGGGCTGGGTGGTCGTGGTGAACACGACCGGGCCGTCGGGGCCGTCCCACGTGGCGGTCATGGTGATGCCGCCGAGACCCGGGTCGGAGGTGTCGTTCGTCGCGTCACCGGCGACGTCGTACACGACCGAACCGGCGAGCTCGAGTGCACCGGTGAGCGGGAAGTCGACGTCGTCGATGTCGGTTCCCGACGTGACGATCGCCGCCTGGGTGTCACCGGCGCTTCCGGCGGACCAGCCCGCCGGCACGGTGACCGTCACGCTGAGGGTGCCCGGGTCGACGGTGACACCGTAGGTGCCGTCGCCGCCGGTCACGTCGGTCCCGACGACCATGCCGCCGGCGTCGCGGACGGTCACGGTCACGCCGGCGATGCCCGGCTCGCCGATGCCCTGAACACCGTTGCCGTCGAGGTCGGCGAACACGGTGTCGCCGATCGTCGCCAGCTCGAAGAGGCCGGCGTCGACGTCGGTGACCGTCGACCCGCTGACGAGCACGACCGCAGCGGTCTCGCCGGTGGCGGGGAGCACGTCGGAGTCGACAGTGTCGTCGCCGCCTACGTCGGGGGTGGTGAGCACCATGCCGGCGGGCATGACGGGTCGCACCGAGTAGGCGCCGGGCAGCAGACCCGGGAACGAGAAGCTCCCGTCGGCCGCGGTCGTGTCCGCAGCGACGACGTTGCCGCCGGCGTCGAGCAGTTCGACGTCGACGCCGGGCATCGCGCTCTCACCGTTCTGGGTACCGCCGCCGTCGGCGTCCGCCCAGACCCTGCCGGACAGCGACGCCGGCAGGACGTAGCCGAGGTCGACGTCGTCGATCAGCTCGTCGGACGCGACCGTCACCGGCACCGGCGCGCCGGTCGTCGTCGCGACCGCACCCGTGGGCAGCGTCGCGACGTCGACGGACACGGTGTACGAGTCCGGTGCGACGCCGACGAACTCGTACGCACCGCCGGCGACTGTCGTGACGGTCACGATGCTGCCGGCGCCGTCGTCGAGGCGGACATCGACGCCGACCAACCCGGGCTCACCGGGGTCACGATCGACCGCGACCGCGACTTCGGTTTCGTCGCCCCTGCGACGGTCGGCGAC
>JBCBDK010000829.1:0-1528 GCA_038529675.1 Actinomycetota bacterium | reverse complement strand
CAAGACGCTCGCCAACATCTTCTCGACCGCCCGACTGATCGTCGCCGCCTACCTCGACCCGAACGTCTCCGCCGCTGCCGAGACCACCGACTTCACCCCGGCCCAGTTCTTCGACGGTCGCCCCAACACTCTCTACCTCGTTGCGCCTCCGGCGAATCAGGACCGGTTGCGGGTGGTGTTCAACCTGGTGATGAAGCAGTTCATCGACGGCGCCTACGCCTGGGTCCTCACCCACGGCCGTTCCCTCGATCGCAAGGTCCTCGCCATTCTCGATGAGCTGCCGAACATCGCCCCGATCCCCAACCTGGGTGGCATCGCATCGACGGTGGCGTCGCAGGGGATGCAGCTGGTGTCGGTCGTGCAGGACCTGTCCCAGCTCCACACCCGCTACGGCTCGAACGAGGCGAACACGATCATCAACAACCACCGCGCCCTGCTCCTGCTTACCGGCGTGAAGGACACCGTCACCCTCGATCTGGCATCGAAGCTGCTCGGCAACATCGAACAACGCCAGACGTCGTTCTCTCGAGACGCGAACGGTTGGGGACGGCGCACCCGCACCGACTCCATCCGCGAGGCGCCTCTCGCGCCGGCCGACCTGCTCCGCCAGCAACGCGAAGGCCACGGCACCCTGATTTACGGCAACACCCGAGGCGCGGAGCTCCGCTTGCGGCCCTGGTTCCGCAACCGCACCCTCGCCCGCCGAGCCCGCTTCGTCCCGGACGGCGACGAACCCCTCAATACCCTCCCCGAAGCCGCCACGCCGGTCCGCCGACACGAGCCGGCGACCGTCATCGTCGGGGGTGATCGGTGATGACAACCGTTCGCGACTGGATCGACGCCAACCCACAACGACGGGCCCCCGAGTTCGACTTCGGCACCCACTGGACCAGAGAACACGACCCCGACACCGAATGGGCACTCACCTACAACTGCGGCACCGGAGAGCTCTACACCCGCACACGCAGCGGCGACGACGTCGAAGTCCTCGGCCGCTTCGCCGACCCCGAACACGTCGGCGACGCACTCCCCGACTGGGCGCGACGCTCGATGCAGCCGGGCAGTCTCGACTGGGCGCGCCGCACGCTCGATCGGCCCGCCCCAGGCCCTCGAGAGGTCGACCAAGCGCCGGTGTACGGCGTCGTCCTCACGACCGACGGCAGAGCGACGGCGCTGCGAGAACCGCCATCGATCGACGACATCGCCAACCGGATCGACGGGCCGCTGTCCGTCTCGTCGGTCTCCACCGGCGACCCGAGCGACCGCGTCGTCATGTTCGTCGACGACGAAGGCCACAACCAGCAACTCCCCGTCAACGCCGCCGCCACCCGCCTCTACGGCACGGGCTGGCCGATCGTCGGCGACACCGTCGTCGTCACCGACGACAACCGACCCCTCCCTCCGGTACTCACCGATCGCCTGCTCAAAGAACCCGGCCACGCGGAACCCGAACCGGGTCCCTGGAGCGTTGCGCTCGAATGGGAAGACCACCACCGAGACCGCGAACTCGTCGACCGAGCACTCGGCA
>JBCBDK010000828.1:0-1529 GCA_038529675.1 Actinomycetota bacterium | reverse complement strand
CTCATTCGACGAGCAGGCACGGCATTGGTCCACGTACGGTCGACCTCGGGCTTCCTGGCGCGCGCAGCGCAGGGCGACTCGATCGTCACGCCGATCTACGACGTCATGGTGGCGACCTTCGAGGCCTGCCGGCGCGACGGACGCCTCACTCGTGCGGACACAGCGACCGCGGTCTTCCACTGGAATCTGCTGCTCGATCCGCGCGACGTGCTCGATCTCGCGGAGCATCGCGGCGTCGACGTCGTGATCGCTGCTGCCGCGCTCACCGACGACCTCGCACACCTGCTCGATCTCGATGCCGAGGGGTGACGTCGCCGCGATCGATCGTGGGCGATCGCGAGCTGCGCGGGGTCAGCCGCCGAACGCGGCCTGATCGGCGTCGTCAGTAGTCGATCGCTGCGAACTCGCGGAGCTTCTTGACACGATGGCGGGCATCGATCATCCGCACGGTGCCCGAGCGCGAGCGCATGACGAGGCTCTGGGTCCGAGCACCCTGGGAGTCGAAACGGACGCCACGGAGGAGCGCTCCGTCGGTCAGCCCGGTCGCGGCGAAGAAGCAGTTGTCGCTCTGGACGAGGTCGTCCTGGGTGAGGACGCGACCGAGGTCGAAGCCGGCCGACTCCATGGCGGTCCGCTCACTGTCGGACTGGGGTGCGAACCGGGCCTGCATCTCGCCGTCCATCGCCTTGAGCGCGCACGCCGAGATGACGCCTTCGGGGGTACCGCCGATGCCGAAGAGGACGTCGACGCCTGCGTCGGGGGAGCAGGTCGCAACGGACCCGTACACGTCGCCGTCGGTGATCAGTCGGATCCGGCAGCCGGCGGCTCGCACCTCGCGGATCAGGTCGTCGTGGCGAGGCCGGTCGAGGATGACGGCGGTGAGATCCTGGACGTCCTCGCGTTTGGACTTCGCGATCCACCGCAGGTTCTGTGTGGGGCTCGCCGTGATGTCGATCGACCCGACCGACTCGGGACCGACCGCGATCTTCTCCATGTAGAACGACGGGCCGGGGTCGAGCATCGAGCCGCGGTCGGCGACCGCGATGACCGAGAGAGCGTTGGTCTTGCCGTGAGCGGTGAGTGTCGTTCCGTCGATCGGGTCGACGGCGACGTCGACCTGCGGCTCGGAGCCGTCGCCGACCTCTTCGCCGTTGTAGAGCATCGGGGCGTCGTCCTTCTCGCCCTCCCCGATGATGACGGTGCCGGACATGCTCACGGTGGAGAGCGACAGTCGCATCGCCTCGACGGCCGCGTGGTCGGCCTCCTCCTTCTCGCCGCGGCCGACCCAGCGTGCGGCGGCGAGGCAGGCGGACTCGGTGGCCCGGACCAGTTCCATCGCGAGGTTGCGGTCGGGATTGGTGCGGGTGCCGGCCATGAATCCAACGTACTCGGACCGCCCCCGACACTCCGAGAACACCCCCAGCCCAACAGGGGAGCCAGGGTTGCGCGACGGGTGAGCCGACCCTTCGGTGCCGGTGCCGCTGACCTGGGGCGACGCGTCGGCGAACCACGATCTGGGTGGTCTCGCC
>JBCBDK010000827.1:0-1529 GCA_038529675.1 Actinomycetota bacterium | reverse complement strand
GCAAGCCAGGACGGGACGTCGCTCGGTCGGCCCGAATCGGTGTGATTCCAGCGCGCCGACGGCGTTCGACGACGAGGGCGCCGACGAGCAGCAGCACGGACAGACCACTGATCGCGAGGCTGATATCGACCGGGCGCTGTGCGGTCCAGTCGAACCGGACCGTGGTGGGGACGTCGAAGGGCTCGAGCCACCAACCGTTGGCGTTGCCGTCGACGAGTTCGGGCCGACCGAGCGACGTCCCGTCCTGGCTTGCTCGCCACGCGGGGTTGAACCCGTGGCCGAGCACGACCCAGCAGCCGGCGGGGCAGCGCTCGATCGTCGCCACATCGGGGTTTGCACCCGGGGCGGCGAACCAGATCGGTGCCGTCGTCGGCGGTGCCCCTCCGCCGCCGGCCCGGAGCACCACGCGGTCGATCTGGAACGGTGCGGGCGGGCTCGTGTCGATCTCGACGTCGGTGCCGGTGACGGCTCGTGTCGCACCGCCGCAGGCGCGGGCGATGATCGGGCGACCGTTGACGAGGTCGTCGGCATCGGCCCGGAACGAGATCGGAACGTCCTGGCCGTCGATCGACATCCATCCGGGCTCGCAGTCGACGGCGATCGAGCTCGAACCCGGCTCGTCGGTGACGGCATCGTCGAACTCGAGTTCGGCGATCGCTGCGGGAAGCACCACCTCGTCGCCGAAGCGTCGGTCGATCGTCGTGCGCAGATCGGCATCGACGATCGTGATGCGAGTAGATGACAGGTCGACCGCTCGGGGGAGGTCGACCGGAGAGCCGGTCACGGGCACCGAGATGAACCCGGCGTCGTCGTCGATCCGGACCTCGGCGATCGGCGAGTACGGACCTGATGGCTGCGTCACGGTCAGGCGGCGACTGGTTCCGCTCAGGCCGGTGAGCGTGAGCGAGGGTCCGGTCGGGGATCCGAACGGTGTCACCCACGCCGTCGCCGGGTCCCCGTCGACCGCGGCGGCACCCCGGGCTGTCGGCGCCCCGATCAGACGGCCCGACGCAACTGCCCGGTCGCCGAGGAGTCGAGCGATCGCCGCATCGTCGGCTCGTGGATCGAGCCGGATCGTGACCGTCGTGTCGAACGTCGCGTCATCGAGGCCGGCCGGCAGCGGTACCCGGCGCCGGAGGACGGGCTCGGGGTCGTCGCGCCATCGATCGGTCGCCTCGGCTCGGAGCCGGGTGACGACGACATCGAACTGTCCGTCGTCGGCCAGCGCCGGCAAACGGTCGGGGGTTCGTATCTGCTCGGTGGTCGGGCCGAATCCGAGGTCGACCTCGCGGAAACCGACGCCGTTCGGTCCGCCGCCGGTCACCGCGTCGATCCGAATCGACACCGTCGTACCGGGTTCGATCGGCGCGGGGATTCGTTGGCCGGGTGCGACGTGCGATCGGGCGTCGAGCTCGACGGTGAACGGTTCGGCGTCGCCGACGGCCACGGTCACGCGCGCGATCCACCGCTCACCGTCCGCAACCGGTTGGTACACCGTGACGCCGTCGGCGTCGCCTGCGTCGGGCGTG
>JBCBDK010000826.1:0-1530 GCA_038529675.1 Actinomycetota bacterium | reverse complement strand
ATCATGCCGCCGCGCTCGGCCCCGAACCGAAGTGTCCGGTGCCCGGTGACGTCGCCTGCGCCGAGGCGCCTGGCTGTGGTCTCAGCCTCAACCGATCTCGAATCGACGCTGTCGTCGACGCTCGATGTCGGGATGGCGACGGCGAGCGGGCCGCCGTCGACATCAGCGAAGATCGACACCTCGTCGCGGTCGGGAATCGTGACGACGACGTCGGCACGCTCGCCGGGCGACAGGACGACTCCTTCGACGGTGCGTCGGGATTCGAGCAGGTGACCGTCGAGTCCGATGACATCGACGGCCACGCCGTCGATCCCGAACGGCAGGCGACGTGAGGCGGAGGCGTTGATCACGCGCCACAACTCGCGCCCGCCCTTGGCCACGCCGAAGCGAGGAGCGGCGACACCGTTGACAGCGACCTCGCCGCCTGCGCGGCCGTGCATCTCGACCATGTGCGATCTGCCGATGTCGAACGGCACCGGGTCGTTGAGCACCAAGGTGCGCTCCACAGTGGCGCCGAACGCCATCGCACCGTTCTCTGGTTCGACCACGATCGCGCCGACGAGCCCTGCTGCGGTCTGCCTGGCGACCGACCCGTGCAGGTGCGGGTGGTACCAGTAGGTGCCGATCGGGTGGTCGGCGGGCAGTTGGTACTCGTAGCGGCGACGCTCGCCCGGTGGGATCGACACGAACACGTTGTCGGCGCTTCCTGACGGCGACACGAGGAGCCCGTGCGTGTGCAGGTTGGTGGCCTCGTCAAGCTGATTGTGGAGGTCGATGCCGATCGAGTCACCGGGCCGGACGCGCAACGTCGGTCCGATCGGTCCTTCGTTGTAGGCGAGCAGACCCTCAGCTGTACCGCGCCTCGGCGCGGCCGTGAGCGACACGTCGAGGCGCCCGTCGACGCTTCGGTGCTCGACCGGGTGCGGAAAGTCCCCTGGTGAACTGCGCGGCACCTCGGCCTCAGCACCGCCTCCACCTCGATCCATCTGTCGGCCAGCGCACCCAACGAGGACGGTGGTCGCTGCGAGCGCCGCACCGTCACGCAGCAGTCGACGTCGGCTCATCACGATGTGGTCGACCCCCGAGTCTCAGTTGCGAAGCCAGCGGTCACCGCGAGACCTACTACGATCGTCTTGTCGAGACACATCACGCCAACTCCTGAGGTCGATCGAACGATTCGGTAAATACTACAGTGCGTAGTAGAAGTTGAGCCATCGACAGAGCCTCAGCGAGCGATCGAGTCGAAGAGCAACTCTTCGTGAGTCAGCGGCAGGTGATGGTCGCCGCCAGCGATCGTCGCGACGGTGGCGTTTCCGGCGATCCGCTTGACGTATGACGCATCACCGATCGGATCGTCGGCGCCCCGCCAGATCGTGACGGGCACACTCGCGGGAAGTACCCGCGACCAGTTGAACTCGAGCACCAGGTTGAGGAGCGACAGGTGGTACGCCTCCCACGTGTGACGACTGGCCCTGCGGCTCACCTCGACTGGCCAGCGCGGTGCCATCGCTGCCATCGCAGCGCCGCTCA
>JBCBDK010000825.1:0-1533 GCA_038529675.1 Actinomycetota bacterium | reverse complement strand
GGCGAGCACACCGACCGGCTCGGGTGGATCGCGCCGATCGGTGCCGAGCAGCGCGGCGGTCACCAGCTCGCGCCAGTGATCGGCGATGGAAGCACCGTATGCCGATGTGGTGGGGCTCGGTGTCGTGGGCGCCGTCGTCATGCCGATGCGACGAAGGATCGGTCGGCACGCGGGCCGATGTCGATGGTGCGGTCGGCGGCGTGGAGTGCCAGCGGCACGACGCCGTGTGGCGTCCACTCGACCGTGAGGTCGACCGGTTCGCCGGCCGAGTGCGCCAGCAGCGTGGCGAGCCCGTCGGCGTCACCCGGGCGATGGTCGGGCACGAGGACCGGCAGGCTGCCCGTCGCGTCGGTGAGGGCCCAGCCGGCGCCGTTGCGGGCGAGCCGGGCGTTGATGGTGGTCGGCACGCGATCGAGCCACGGCTCGGCCGCGATCATCCGGCCGACCTCGTCACACGCGGAGGCCACCGGCTGGCTCGGCGGCGCGGCGATGGTCGGCTCGCCGTGGCGGTCGCCGACGAGCGCCCGCAGCGCCGGGCCAGGGTAGCGGTGCAGGTCGGCACGAATCGACGTACCGGGTTCGAGCGAGGTGTCGAGGCTCTGCTGGTACGCGGCGAACGAGAGCACGAGGGCCCATCGACCCGACGCTCGCCCGCGGAGCCAATGGCGTCGTACCTCGATGCGGTCCTCCCGGTTGTCGCTCCGCCCGCAGACGACCCAGTCGTCGGTGTCGGGTACGCCGGCGAGCACGTCGGCCCGCTTGACCTGCCAGCCGACCGAGGTCGCGACGGCGTCGCCGAGGGGGCCCGGCAGCGAGCCGAGGCGACGACCGGCCTGGCTCAGCAGGTGCAGGACGCCGAGTTCGGCGAGCACGTCGTCGTGCCAGTCGGGTGATGCTCCGACGAGGCCGGCGAGTCGGCGGATTCGGTTGGCCAGGCTGCCGGCCCGGGCGTCGACCAGGCGGGCGGCGAGGTCGTCCCACGTGGCGAAGCGGGCGACCGACGGATCGGCGAGGCCGGTGCGGATCCGGTCGTCGAGCCACCGGTCGAGCTCGATCAAGCCGGCGTGCATCCGCTCGACGCGTTCATCGCGTGCACGGTCGCGCTCGTCGTCGGACGGTGGCTCGGGCGCACTCCCCGGTTCGTCGTCGACGTCGTTGCCGGTGGCGGCCGCCCGGTCGGTGGCCGACGACGTGTCGCCGGTGGTTCCGGCATCGTCGGCGGCCGCGTCGCCATCGGTCGCGACCCTCTCTCGGGTGTCGTCCGCGTCGTTCGCGTCGTCGGCCGACGCTCCACCCGATGCTCGGGTCCGGGCAGCGAGCCACGACTCGACGGGCGCCCCGGGGACGCCGACCGGCACCTGGCCGCGAACCCAGAGCAGCAGCAGGGCGAGCACGTGTTTGCAGGGACGTTGCCGACTCGGGCAGCTGCACCGCCAGCCGACGGCGACGTGGTCGACGACCGTGTCGTACGGCTCGGCGCCACTCCCCCGGCACGACCCACGCGCTGGTCGGGCCTCGGCGCCGACGACCGAG
>JBCBDK010000824.1:0-1533 GCA_038529675.1 Actinomycetota bacterium | reverse complement strand
CTCGACCTGTCCGGGTTCACCCCGCTGCGGACCGGCGACGACAACGTGTACGCATGGACCAACACGGTCGTGCGAGCGGAGCTCGCCGAGCGGTGGCGCTCGCTCGGTTCGCTCCCGACGGGAACGCTCGGCCGCGGCGTCCACGACTTCTATGTGGCCCGCGGCTTCAACTTCCCCGGTGAGGAGGGTTCGGCGCCGCCGCTGCTCGCACAGCACGACTGGGTGCACGTCCTCGCGGACTTCGGCTCGAAGGTGGAGTCGGAGCTCGAGGTGTTCGCCTTCATCGCCCGTGCGAGCGACGACCCGGAGGCGTTCGCACTGCTGGCGATGGTGGTCAACCTCTTCCAGTCCGGTGCGCTCCCCGGGGCTGCGGGTCTGTTCGAGGCCGATCCCGGCCATCTCGACGCTGCCGGGATGCCGCAGCGGTTCGCCGATGCGTTGCGTCGCGGTGCGCTGTGTCACGGCAGCACGGACTTCCTCGCCGTCGACTTCTGGTCGCTCGCCGACCAACCGGTCGACGACGTGCGCACGCACTTCGGCATCGTGCCGAAGTCGGACGCCGCTCGGCAAGGCGGCTCGGTCGGGCCGTGGGAGCCCGGCGGGATGAGCCCGTTCCAGCTGCGAGCCGGCCGGTCGATGGCCGAGGTATCGGGCCGTCCATACGACTCGTTCGGTGCGACTCCCTGAGCGGACCGACGTCCCCGCCGACACCGATGGCGCGATCGACACCCGTCCATCTGGAACACTCGTGAACATGTACCAGCGAGGACTCACAGCAGTGTTGGGGTGCTGCCTCCTGATCGCCGCCTGTAGCGGGGATGGGGACGACGGCGACGCGGCGACCACGACCACGGAGGCGATCGAGACCATCGCCACCGATCCGCCGGTGTCGACCGAGGCGACCACCACGACCACCACCACGACCGTGCCGGCACTGGTGACCGAGGGCGCGACCGTCGTCGTTGCGAACGCGTCGATCGTCGGCGGGTCGGCCGGGCGGATGACCGCAGAGCTCGAGGCGAACGGGTTCGCCACCGGCGACGCCACGAATGCAACGGTCGATCTCGCCGACTCGATCGTGCACTACGTGGTCGGCGACGCCGACGCACAAGCCGTCGCCGAGTCGCTCGGACTCGCGCTCGGCGGCGTGGCCGTCGAGGAACTCCCCGAGGACCCGCCGACCGAAGACGGCGAGGTCGGCGGTGAGGTGCTGCTCCTCCTCGGCAACAACCAGGCCGACCGCACGCTCGACGACCTGGCCAACGCCGTGTCGGTCGAGACCAACGGCACGACCGTGATCGTGGCCAATGCGAGTGGCGTCGGCGGGTCGGCCGGGCGGATGACCGCACAGCTCGACCGTGCAGGATTCACCGTCGGGGAGGCCACGAATGCGACCGAGCAGCGCCCTGAGTCGATCATCTACTACACGACGACCGAGGGTGCCGCCGACGACGCCGACACGCTGTCGGTCGCGCTCGGCGACATCGATGTCGAGGCGATGCCCGACCCGATTCCGGTCGAGGGCGGAGAACT
>JBCBDK010000823.1:0-1536 GCA_038529675.1 Actinomycetota bacterium | reverse complement strand
TCGCCGACGAGATCCGGGCGTACACCAGCGAACGGATCCAGTTGGTCGCCGCCGGCGGCTGGTCGGGCGGGCCGATGGGGACGGCGGACGTGCTCGACATCGCCGAGTCGATGCTGCCGGCGCACGAACGATTCGACGCCGACCTCCACGAGGAGATGCTGGCGATGGCGGAGTCGGCCGGCATCACGCCCGCCGAGGCGGTGATCGTCGGCGGCTTCACCGACTTCGTGGACACGGTGCGAGCGGTGGCCGGCGGCTCGACGCCGGTCGAACTCGTCGAGGACGACTGCACCGCGGTGATCGTTCCCGACGATCGCGGTGTCCACGGTGCGGGCTTACTCGCCCAGACCTGGGACATGCACGCCTCCGCCACGGATCACGTGGTCCTGCTCCGGTTCCGACCGTCGGACGCACCGGCGGTCAACGTGTTCTCGACCACCGGGTGCCTCGGCCAGATCGGGATGAACACCGAGGGCGTGTGCGTCGGAATCAACAACCTCACCGGCACCGACGGGCGACGGGGCGTGGCATGGACGTCGGTGGTGCGTGGCATGCTGCGGTGCTCGACCGCCGACGAGGCGCTCGCCGTGCTGCTCGACGCCGATCTCGCCGGGGCACACAATTTCTTGATCTTCGATCGCGCCGGCGCTGGCTACGACGTCGAGGCGTTCCCCACCGTGCGTCCGGTGGTGGCACTCGGCGACGAGCCGATCGTCCACACCAACCACGCGCTCCATCCCGATGCGTCGGCCGTACAGGCCGAACGCGCACTGCGCCTGAACGAATCGTCGACTCGTCGGCTGACGACCGCCATCGACCTGGTGGCCGACGGCCCGATCGACGAGCAACGGCTGATGGCGCTGCTCCGCGAGCCGACGGCGATCTGCCAGCGGGCGACGGCGCCGCTGCACATCGAGTCGAGCGGTGCGGCGATCATGCGCCCGGCGACCGGTGACTTCTGGTCGTGCTGGGGGCGCCCCGAGGAGAACGACTTCCATCGCGTTGCGATGCCGATCCGGCCGCCCGACGTGATCCCGGCGCTTCCGGGCGAACCGGTGTGGGCCGGCCCGTCGGGCGTCCGCTACTTCCGACTCGACGCCCGATGGGCTCGGCTCTGTGAGGAGCTGGAGCACCAGGCGTTTCCGAACACGTCCCGTGAGGATCTGCTCGACGTGGAGTACGTCGAGTATCTGGCGGCGGACTTCCCGGAGGGGAGCTTCGTCGGCGTCGACGAGTCGGGCGTGCCGATCTGCGTCGGCACCGGCATCCGGACACCGTTCGACCTCGACGACCATCAGCACACGGTCAACGGGCTCATCGAGCACAACATCGCGGAGCACGGCGGGGGACCGAGCGGCCACGTCGCCGACGGTGACTGGTACTACGGGCTGACCATCGCCGTCCGGCCGGATCATCGGCGACGGGGGATCGGCAACGAGCTCTACCAGCTCCGCAAGCAGGTGGTGCGCGACCTCGGTTTGCGTGGCATCGTCGCCGGTGGCGTTCTCCCGGGTTACGCAGGGCAGCGACTCGAGA
>JBCBDK010000822.1:0-1539 GCA_038529675.1 Actinomycetota bacterium | reverse complement strand
CGACGGCCGGATCCTCTACGGAACCATGTACGGCAAGGTCCGCGTTCTGCGCTGACCGGGCAGACTTGGGGCATGGCAGACCTCACGGTGACGATCTCCGAACGCTCCATCGTGCTCGATGGTGAGCATGTGATCCCCGGACGCTGGTTGCGCGACCACGGCGACGACCCCGGCAGCCTCAATCCCGACTCGAAGCAGCGACTCACCGACACGTTCACGATCGACCCGATGGTCACACCGGTCGCCGTCCACCTCGATGGCGCGTGGCTCGACGTCGACTGGGACGACGGTGCCCGCACCGGCCACGATCTCGATCGGTTGCTGCACGCGGCGACCCATCGCCGGTCACCGATGCCCCGCACGAGCACTGGGTTCACGATCCCCGACGGCCTCCGACTGTGGGATTCGGCCCCTGAGGCACACTGGTTCGACTTCTCGGTGCTCGACGACGACGCCGCCTGGTCCGAGGCGCTCGACCATCTGCGAGTCCATGGTTGGGCGGCGTTCGACGGTGCCGAACTCGGCACGGAGGCCACCGAACGGCTGGCCGGTCGGATCGGCTATCCCCGCGCCAGCATCTTCGGAACGGTCTGGAACATGAACTCCGGCTCCTTCGAGCACATGGATTCCGCCTACGAATCGTTCGCCCTCGACGTCCACACCGATGGCACCTACAGCCACGACGGCCCGGGCACGATCATCTTCGCTCAGCAGCTCAAGACGGGCCAGGGCGGCGACAGTGTGCTCGTCGACGGATTCGCCGCCGCGCGCGACTTCCAGGCCGACCACCCCGAAGCGGCGGACCTGCTGACCCGGTACGCGGTGACCGCGCACTATCTCGAGCCGGGTGTGCATCTCGTCGCCGAGCGCCCACCGTTGCGGGTCGACGAGCAGGGCCGGCTTCTCCAGATCTCGTTCAACAACTACGACCGGTCACCGGTGCTGCCCGAGGACGGCCTCGTCGACGACGTGATCGAGGCCTACAACGGCTTCCGGGCCGTGTTCAACGACCCTGCCCGCGCCCTCTTCCACGAGTGGAAGCCGGGCCGCCTGCTCGTCTTCGACAACTGGCGGTGCTTCCACGGCCGCACCGGGTTTTCCGGCGAACGCCAGTTCAAGGGTTGCTACACCAACCACGAGGACCTCGAAGGCGCCTACCGCGTCGCCGGCCTCGTCTGACCTGTCCCAACCCTCTGCGGCCGGCCACTGGATCCCGGCCGCAGAGGGTTGGACGTTCTCACGTCAGGCTTCGCAGCCCCACTTCAGCTCGGCGCCGGTGCACGTGTCGAAGCCACGTCCACCGAAGGCCCAGTCCCACCGACCGGCGCCGCCGTTGAGGATGTCGTCGCCGCGACCGCCGTACATCGTGTCGTTGCCGGCTTCGCCCTCGATGACGTCAGCACCGTTGCCGCCCGCGATCCAGTCCCGGCCGTTGCCGCCGCAGAGCAGGTCGTCGCCGCCACGGCCGTAGATGATGTCGCGGGCTCCGAAGCCGAAGATGGCGTCGGGTCCGTTGGTGCCGCGAAGCTTGTCCCGCTT
>JBCBDK010000821.1:0-1542 GCA_038529675.1 Actinomycetota bacterium | reverse complement strand
GTGGCACGCCGGCTGTGACGGCTCGATGCCGCCGGCTGGCTGCAACACATGCGGCGTCGGCATCACGATCCAGCACGCCGACGGTCTCCGCCACACGTACTGCCACAACGTCCGCAACCACGTCGCCGTCGGCGACCAGATCGCCCCCGGACAACACATCGCTGACACCGGCAACACCGGCCGCTCTGGCGCCTCCCATCTCCACCTCGAACTACGAATCGATGGGCGTCGCTACTGTCCCCAGCCGCTGTTGGCCGCTCTTGGCGAGCGGCTGAACCCAGTCGACATCACCCAGCTGCCGACCTCCGGATGCAGCTTCTGAATCGAAGCGCTCACATGCGAGACCGAACGACATCTAGCACCGAAGTCTCCGAGGAACTCGTGGCTATCGATCGACTAAGGCGTGGCGTCCGCCGCCAGAATGTGTGTGGCCCGCTCCTCAACTCTCCGATGCTGCTTCGCCGATCAGGTGAAGAAAGTAGAAGGCACTTCGGCGGATCTCGGCAGCTGCGTCGTGCCGAGCCTTGAAGGCTCGGATCGCAACGTCGAACATCGGCAGGCCAACGGCCGACAGGCCGGTCACCGCGTTTGGGAAAGACGCAAAGGTTGCCTGCGACGCCGCGACGACCCCGCCGGCCTCGGCGAGGAGTCGCGTGGGGTTTCCCGCGGCGACCGAGGCGACCTCGCGAAGCAGGCCGTGTTCGGCGAACGACTCGCGGACCTGCAGCAGGGCGGGATTCACAGTGGTTCGCCATGCGTGAGCGACTTCGTTGTCGAAGTCGCTGTCGATCGGCCGGTTCTCGAAGTCGTCTGCAAGCCTCGCAATGGCGGCGCGGAATCGGGCGAGCGGAACCTCGTTGTCGTCACGGATGTCGAGGAGTTCGTCGAGCGGAATGCGATCGAACGACGGCAGGTGACCGATCACCGAGGACGCGAGTGCGATCTCGGTGTCGCGCGCCATCGTTCCGAGGCTCGTTCCGGTGTGGTTCTCGGCCAGCTGGAGCAGGTCCCGCGCATCTTCATCGAGGAGCGGAAACGTCCCCGGCTCTGCGACGATCTCGTAGAGCCGAAGCATGAACCCACTCAGCGTGTCGTCGGTCCACGTGCTCTCGGGTCCGGCATTACCGGAGCTGTCGCGAAGCGTTGGCAGGTCGCCGATATTGACGCGACCGGTGGTGATTACTCGGTCGATCTTCTCGTAGTTGTATTGCGCCAGTACCGATGCGAGCGTCGAACTGACGGGTGCGAGGATGCCGGCGAATTCTCTATCGGACTTGCCGGAGCTGGACCCAGTCGCAACCCTGTCACGTAGCCGGTGCAGGTCCTCACGGTTGATCCCACGGTGTTCGATCCGTCTGCGTAGTTGGGGCACTCGATCGAATGCCGTGAGGAACCCGTCGACGCGTTCGACCTGATCCTCAGATGCAAGAAGCGTGGCAACTTGAGCCATCGTGGCGACCGGTGAGAACAGGGTCACCTCGTCCGCGTACAAGAGACCCGGCCGCAGCAGCCGATCGATCGTTGAGAGGTCGAGGTCAGCCG
>JBCBDK010000820.1:0-1558 GCA_038529675.1 Actinomycetota bacterium | reverse complement strand
CAGCTGCCGCTCGGATGGTTCGACCAGGATCGAGTCGGCAGCTGGGCCACCTTGTCGCCCAAGCGGTCGAACAGCCCGCGGGAGAGCTGAACCGCTGCGCGATACGACGCCATCTGTGCGGCGTGGCGAACGGTGGCGTACGCCGCGAACGCGACGAACATGCCGATCACCCAGTTGCGGTCCGAAGCGGTGTCGCCGTTGATGAGGACGCGCAGCACCGGAACGAGCAGGACGAAGCCGACGCCTTGAAGCACTCCCGCCACCACCCAGCCGGCAGCGCATCGCCGGAGCGCCGTGCCGTGGTCGTCGCACACTCGGATCAGTCGGGTGATCACGCGATCACCTCTACCGAACCAGGTCCGCTGATACCGATCGCCCCTCGTCGGTCGGCTTCCCATTGACGGCAATACAGACCATCGAGCGCAAGCAGCTCGTTGTGCGTACCGGATTCGGCCAGTCGACCGTCGTCGACCACGACGATCTGGTCGGCCCCGACGATCGTCGAGAGCCGATGCGCGATCACGAGCAATGTGCGCCCTTCAACGAGGGTGGACAACGCCGATTGGATCGCCGCCTCCGATTCGGGGTCGGCGAACGCGGTCGCTTCGTCGAGCACGAGCACGGGAGCATCGGCGAGCAGCGCTCGGGCGATCGACACTCGCTGCGCCTCTCCCCCGGAGAGCTGTACGTCGCCGATGCGAGCGTCGTATCCGCCGGGGAGTTGCTCGATCCGCTCGTGGATCTGCGCCGCCCGAGCCGCCGTCTCGATCTCGTGGCGGGTCGCGTCGGGCCGGGCGAGGGCGATGTTGTCGCCGATCGATGCACCAAGCAGCTGCACGTCCTGGAAAACGAACCCGACGCGCTGATACAGCTCGTCCGATGAGATCTCTCGAAGGTCGATGCCTCCGAGCGTGATGGAACCCGCGGTCGGGTCCCAGAAGCGGCACAGCATCTTGGCGAGCGTCGACTTGCCCGACCCGGACGGTCCGACGACGGCGGTGACCGTTCCCGGCTCGAGGGTGAGCGACACGTCGTCGAGCACGGTTCGCTCGCCGTCGTAGGAGAAGCTGACGGACTCGAGCTCGATCCGGTTCCCGTCGGGGGTCTGGGGCGTCTTTGGCTCGGCGAGAACGGCGAGGTCGAGGAGCGCTCCGACGCGGGCCGCTGCGGCAGAGGCGATCTGCACGTCGCCCATCGCGAAGCCGAGGGTGAGAATGGGTGCGGTCAACACGAGGCCGAGCAGGAAGAACGAGATGAGGTCGGTTGCGCTGATCCACCCGTTCGACGCGAACCAGGTGCCGGCGCCGGCGATCACGGTCAGCGTGGTGAGCGGTGACAGCACGACCTCGGCAGCCGACGACACCCGGATAAGGCTTGACACCCATCCCCAGAACATGTCGACGAAGCGGTGAGACGCCTCGGTGAAGGAACGGTGCGCCCGCCCGGTCTGGCCGAAGGTCTTGACGACGGAGATGCCTTGCACGAACTCGACTGCGGCGACGTTGACCTCACCGAGCGCGCTCTCGTAGGCCGCCATCTTCTCGCCGTAGCCCGACAG
>JBCBDK010000819.1:0-1558 GCA_038529675.1 Actinomycetota bacterium | reverse complement strand
GCGCGACGTCGCGCCGTTCGAATGCGCCAAGTGCGCCCATGACGGACTCGTCGGCCTGCAACGCGAACGCAGCGACGTAGGCGACGTGTGCGACATCGTTGCGCCCTGCAGCGGCCTGGCTGACGACGGCGCCGCCGTAGCTGTGTCCGACGAGCACGACCCCATCGGTCGTCACATCGGGTCGCCGCTCGGCGACCGCATCGAGCATCGGGCCGAGCGCTGCCGCGTCGCCGTGGAGGTCGCCGAGTGGTTCGGTCGACGCACCGTGGCCAGGGAGGTCGATCGCAAGCGACGGAACGCCCCGCCGGTCGAGCTCGGCCTGGAACGACGCCCAGCACCAGGCGCCGTGCCAGGCGCCGTGGACGAGGACGACGAGACGTGGGGGAGCATCGGCAGCCGACATCGTTCGATGCTCGCACAGCGGTTGCGATCGGCGCGAGCCGGCGCCGATCGGCCGCGTCGATGCTGTCGCACACTCGTGCGGTGGGCGGACCGCCGGGTGTCGGTGAATCGGTTCAGGCGGCGGTCGTGAGGCCGGCGATCGTCGCAGCCGGCACCGGGCGAGTGACGTCGGCCTGGTGGCGGATGCGACCGGTCTGGACCCAGCTCGCGGTGAACGCCACGACCACGACCCCGGCGATGATCACGAGGTCGGGGAGGTGGACGATCGACGACGCGACGACGGCGGCGACGGCCGCGAGCACCGAGAGGACCGCGGCGAGCTTCACGGCGGCGATCCACGTGCGACGGCTGAGGTTCATGTCATCGATCATGGAGGTCCAGAGTCCGCCGGTCGTGCGAGCGTGCACTTCTTTTCCTGAACGTCACCTTCTTGACATCTTCGTCGCGCGTCTGAAGCTGTCCGTATGACAGACAGATGACGCGACCCGCGCGATCGTGCGACGCGCATCGGCTCCGATGGGTGCCCGAGCCGGGCGGGGTCCGATCGAGAGCGGGCCCGACGCGAGGCCTACGGTCACCTCCATGGCCGACTCATCGTCCGACCCGGTGACCGACTCATCGACCGACCCAGTGACCGACCGAGCGACACCCGTCGATCCGTTGGCGATGTTCCGCCTCGACGGGGCGGTGGCGATCGTGACCGGAGCCTCGAGCGGGCTCGGCGAGCGTTTCGCCAGGGTGCTCGACGCCGTGGGTGCATCGGTGGTGCTCGTCGCGCGTCGAGCCGATCGGCTGGAGTCCCTCGCCGCTCGATTGACCGATGCACTCGTTGCACCCGCGGACCTCGCCTGGTCCGAGGACCGCGAGCGCGTGGTCGAGGCCACCCTCGAGCACTTCGGTCGCGTGGACCTGCTCGTCAACAACGCTGGGATCGGTCAGAAGACCGCCGTCGAGGACGAGGAACTCGACCGCTTCCGGCTCGCGATGGAGGTGAACGTCACCGCGATGTGGCACCTGTCGAAGCTGGTCGCACCGTCGATGATCGAGCACGGCGGCGGCTCGATCGTCAACATCGCATCGATGCTCGGCCACGTCGGCTCGACCCCGGTGAAGCAGGCGCACTACTGCGCGAGCAAGGGCGCGGTCGTCAACCTGA
>JBCBDK010000818.1:0-1559 GCA_038529675.1 Actinomycetota bacterium | reverse complement strand
GCTGGCGATGAGTCGATGGAGCTGTTCATCGTCCTTGAACGTGATGAGCGGCCCCCCGCCGCCAGCGACGCACACGGCGTCGTAGGCAGCAACATCGACGTCGTCGATCGATTGGGTATCGCTGAGCAGTTGCCCGAACTCGTGATGGTGGCTGAACCCGATGGTGACCAGGTCGTTCGGGTATGCCGTCTGTGGGTTCTCGGGGTCCGAGAAGCCATCGAACTCGACCCGGCCGCCCCGCGGCGATCGAACCTCGACCTCGTAGCCGGCCTGAACGAACTCGAGGAACGGGCGTGTCAGCTCCTCGGCGAAGAGACCGACGGGGAAGCCGAGGAGTTCCGCCGGGTTCGACACCAGGAACAGGATCCGTTTCGTTGGGAGCGCATGAGCCGCGCGCCTTCTGATCACCGAGGTTTGATCGTTCGTCATAGTGTCGAGTATCTGCCTCGAAGGTTGACCTCGCACTCGCGGAACGTGCCAAACCACTCGCCGGACACGCCGATCTCGGGTGCGGTCTTCCAAGCAGTGTCGTGGCCCCTGGGCTCGCCGCTAGTTGGACCGTCGGGCGTCGGCTCGCCAGGACTCGGGTGTCGTTCCTGTCCATCGGTGGAAGGCGCGATACAGCGAGTTCGGGTCGGCGAAACCGAGGAGGAAGCTGACCTCGGTGGGACTGAGCTGGGTTGACTCGAAGTAGTGCCGGGCCAGTCGTTCCCGTGTCTGGTTGAGCACGCTGAGCCAACTCGTGCCCTCCGCAGCCAGTCGTCGCTGCAACGTCCGGCTGCCGACTCGCAGTTCCGCTGCGACCTCGTTCAGCGTGGTTCGACCGCTTGGCAGGAACTCGAAGAGCGCCTCCTCGACCTCCTCGGCTGCCGAACGATGCTCGCCGGCCTCAGCCATCCGCCGCCTGAGGCCCGGCTCGAAGGTCTCCCACATCTCCTCGTTGTGGGTCAGGAAGGGACGCTTTGCATCGACGGCGTCAAAGGCGACCGCATACGCCTCGCCTTCGACAACTGGGCATCCGAAGTAGTCCGCACATGAACCGAGATCGTCCGCTGGTCCGGCCACCGTGACACGTCTCGGCATGACCTCGTGGCGGGTGGCGCGCCGAGCAAGCGCGACCATGAACGCCATCTGGGAGAGGCCGAGGGCTCTTGCGACATCGGGGCGATGCTTGCACCGGTAGCGAGCGAGCGTCTCATCGTTGGTGATCTCCACCTCAAGGCTGAAGGGGCCAACGATTCGCATGTGCTCGCCGAGCCGGACCAACGCAGTGTTGAGATCCGGCGAGCAGATCGCCGAGAAATACGCCGGGTCGAACAGTTCAGCCGCCACGACAGCGCCGGCCCGCACTGCCACCGCAGGGTCTCCCGCTTCGGCCTCGAGCGCATCGCCAAGCGCATAGTACGTCTCGACAGAGACCCAGGAACCGTCACCGTCGAAGAGGGTCGCAGGTTGACCAGCTCGACGGAGCACGGCGCGCTCGTCGACCTCCAGGTCCCGGAGCACAACACGCCATGGCTGACCGACATAGACCGGCTTGGTTTGCTCCTTACGCACAG
>JBCBDK010000817.1:0-1568 GCA_038529675.1 Actinomycetota bacterium | reverse complement strand
GCAACGCCACGATCGGACCGGCCGGCCGATCGCCGGCATCCGAACCGACTGCTGCCGGGGCTCGACTCGTCGACGATGGGATGGAAGCAGCGGGCGTGGTACGTCGACGACACACCCGCGGCCGAGCTGTTCGACCGCAACGGCAACGCAGGGCCGACGATCTGGGTCGACGGTCGCGTGGTCGGGGCGTGGACGCAACGCGCCGACGGCGCCGTCGTCAGCGAGTTCGTCGACGAGGTGTCCGACGACGCGTTCGAGCTCATCGATCTGGAAGCCCGACGCCTGGCCGGATGGCTCGGCGACGTCCGCGTCAAGTGGCGGTACCCGACTCCGATCACCAAGCGCCTGTCTGCGTGAGGCGTCACTCGGGCGCGATCGTCTGCTCGCCCGGCGGCGGAATCGCCTCAGCGCTTCGCCCGGCTCGCCAGGAGCGCTCCGCCGATCACGAGCGCGATCCCGACGATGGCGAGCGGTGCCACTTCGTCGCCGCGGAACGTGATGCCGAGCGTGAGCGAGACGACCGGAATCAGGTAGGTGATGAATGAGGCTCTCGTCGAGCCCACCCGGCCGACGAGCGATCCCATGATCGCGAAGGCGATGCCGGTTCCGACGACGCCGAGGCCGAGTACGGCGACGAGTGGTCCGATCTGCCAGTCGGCGTCGCCGAGCTCCCAGAGGCCGAACGGCGCCGTCCACAGGGTGGCGAGCGTCAAGACGCGGGCCATGAGCGGCAGCGAGCCGTATCGCTGCTGCAGTGGGCCGGCGAGGTTGAGCGCGAATCCGTAGCAGACGGTCGCGGCGAGGACGAGGCCGACGCCGAACGCCTGCGAGCTGCCGTCGCCGATCGACGGGAGGCTGATCAGCGTGATGCCGGCGAAGCCGACAGCGATCCCGACCGCGAGCGGCCCGCGCGGCCATTGGCGGAACAGCAGCGCGGCGACGGCGGCGGCGAAGATCGGTGTAGCGCCGTTGAGGAGTCCTGTGACCGAGGAGTTGATGTGATCCTGTGCCAACGGGAAGAACGTGAACGGCACGGCCACCCAGATGATCGAGAGTACGAGAACCCGCGCTCGGTCCGATGGTTCGATCCGTTCGCTGACGCGTGCGGTCGGTCGGCCGGGCCGCATCAGGAGCGCCGACAGCGCGACCGCCCCCGATCCGACTCGGAGGAGGGTGATGAAGCCGGGCGGGAACGCGTCGAGGCCGATGTCGATCAGCAGGAATGACGACCCCCAGATCAGCGCAACCGACAGGAACAGTCCCCAGTCGCCCGGCGTGAACACGCCGTCGTTGACCGCCGCGCCCTGCTGGAACAGCTTCCGTTCCGGGAGTTCGGTGTCGGTGGGGGTGTTCGGCACGGAGAGCATCCAACCAGTCCGGTCGTCGCAACCGCGAGCGGGTTTCGGACACGTCACTGCGTCCAACCGCCACGCCCGGTCCTGAAACATCGGCGCCAGGCGAAGACGTTCTCGCCTGGCGCCGATGTTGCGCAGCGTGCTCGTGTCGGGAACATGCGCCGCCCGTCGACGGGTGTTCTCATTCCCGACCCCGTCGTTCGACTTTCACCG
>JBCBDK010000816.1:0-1584 GCA_038529675.1 Actinomycetota bacterium | reverse complement strand
ACAGATAGCCCTGCGACTCGAGCGCGGCGATGAACCCGACGCCCGACGGCAGGTCACCGACCAGCTGCGGGATCGAATACTCGGGTTCCAGCATCACACCGGTCGCCATGTCGGCGACCCCGTCGATCAGCTCCCGCTTGAGCTCGGTGATCTCCGTCGGCGCCAGCGACTCGGGATCATCCGGTCGGAGGAAGACGCGCAACGAGTCACGATGGTCGATCGCCAGGATCGAGAAACGCCCGCGCGAGTCGCGAAGCTCGTTCAATGACACCGCAACCGCTCAGTCACCGGTCAGCGGTGCGTCCATCGTGGGCAGCGTCCACTCCCCCTTGGACCAGTCGTCCTGGATCCAGGTGTGCTCCTGATCGAAACACGGTGGCGTGATCCGTTCGTCGTCGACCAGTTCGCCGGCGAGGTAGTTGAGGAACATCATGTTGCTGCTGGGGCAGGCGACCGACGAGTGATACCCCTTCGTGACGAGCACGGCGTCGCCGTCGCGAGCGGCGAAGATCTCGTCGAAGCCGTCCTCTGGCGCCCAGTTGCGTTGCATCACGAACCCGGCCCGCTGGTCGAGACGGAAGTAGTACACCTCCTCGAGGTACGGCGATCCGTCGCGACCGTCGTGGCGGTGCGGTGCCCAACCCGACCACGTGCCACGCGGGACGTAGACCTCGTAGAGGATCAGTCGCTCGGCGGGCAGCGGCGCGGCGAGCACGTGGTGCACCTGCCGGTACGCACTGCCACCGCCGCGCAGCTCCTGTCGCATCTCCGACGGTGCGAACAAGCGGATCGGGTACTTGCCCTCGGCGGGCGCCGACCCGATCGCGAACTCGAACGGCGCGTCGCCCGTCGCCGTCACGCTGATCGCCGTGCCCGGCGGCGTGTAGACGATGTGCGGCATCTCGGTGAACACCGAGTCTCGTGAGAGCTCGTAGGTGTTCGTACCCGCCTTGACGGTGCCCGCGCCCGACAGCGGCACGATCGCCGTCTCCTGATCGGCGAGGTGGGCGGTGTGCATGTTGCCCGGCTGGAGCTCGATCACGGCGAACGAGATGAAGTCCCACCCCGCGTCGGCGGGCTTGACCTGGAGCTTGACCGGTCCCTCCTGATTGCGCCTGCGGTGGTGGGCGGTGTCGATCTCGCGCATCGGGCCGATCGGCCGCGCATGGCGAAGACCGTCCTCACCCGGCGGCGGGATGGTGGGGGGAACGTTGGTCACTGGTGCTCCTGTTCGATCTCACTGATCTGGACGGGACGATGCTGTTCCATCGAGCGCGTCGCGGCCATGGCGATGACGAGTGGCGCTCGGCCGTCGGCGCCCGACGCCGGGCTCTGCGCATCGGCGGGACCGTCGACGTAGGAGACGAACGCCGCCCACTGGTCGAGGTACGACTGCGCGTACCGCTCGAGGAAGAAGTCCTGCAGGCGCGGCTGACGGAAGCCGTCGCCGGTCGCGATCGTCGCGTAGACGTCGTGCTGGTTGGCCGACGACGCCATGCCGTTCGCGCCGAAGGCCTCGACACGCTGATCGTAGCCGTAGGTCGCCTTCCGGCTGTTGTCGATCGTCGTGATCGCCCCGTTCGC
>JBCBDK010000815.1:0-1589 GCA_038529675.1 Actinomycetota bacterium | reverse complement strand
CCCGAGTTCGGCGACCGGGTCGAGGGTGGGTGGATCCCGGTTCCGATCGACTACTCGGATCCGTCCGCCGGCACGATCCGGCTTCGCGTCATCCGGCATCTCGCCGACCCCGACGATCGCATCGGTGTGCTGTTCACGAACAACGGTGGGCCCGGTGTGGCGGCCAGCTCGATGGCGACCCGTGCGGAGGACTGGTTCGAGTCGCCGATCGTGGAGCGGTTCGACATCGTCGCCTGGGACCCGCGCGGGACCGGCGTCAGCGACGGTGCCGTCGACTGCATCGACGGCGACCAGTACGACCGGTACTTCGCGTCGCTCGACATCACGCCCGAGACCACGAGCGAGCGCCAGCAGCTGATCGGTGAGGCCGAGACGTTCGCCCAGGCATGCATCGCGAACGCCGGTGACCTGCTCCCGCATCTGGGTACCAACAACACCGCCCGCGACCTCGACGCGATCCGCCAGTCCCTCGGCGAGGAGCAGGCGTCGTACCTCGGCTACAGCTACGGCTCGGAGCTCGGCGCCGTGTGGGCGACGCTGTTTCCCGACACCGTTCGAGCGGCTGTGCTCGACGGCGCAGGCCACCCCGATCCGGAGGGGACCGAACCGGTGCGACAGCAGTGGCTCGGCTTCGAGGGTGTCTTCGCGACCTTCCTCGCCGAATGCAGCGCCGACAGCGACTGCGTGTTCCACAACGACGGCGACGCCGAAGGTGCCGCCGACGCGTTGTTCACCCAGCTCGACGAGTCGCCCCTGCCCTCCGACGGTGGCCGTGCCCCGGTGAACCAGGCGGTCGCGATCAACGGGGTCATCCAAGCGCTGTACTCCGACAGCCGGTGGCCGGCGCTGGAGCGGGCGCTCGCCGACGCAGCGAGCGGCGACGGTTCGGGCCTGCTCGCGCTGCACGACGGCTACTTCCGGCGCCGCGCCGATGGTTCGTACAGCAATCTGCTCGAGGCGTTCCAGGCGATCAACTGCGCCGACGAACCCGAACGCCTCGACCCCGACGCCGCTGACGAACGAGCCGCCGACCTGATCGGGGTGGCGCCGCGGCTGTTCCCCCAGACCACGGGCTCGTACACCTGTGGCTTCTTCCCGCCATCGGCGGACCCGCGGATCGAGATCACCGGCGAACGTGCCGGGCCGATCGTCGTCATCGGCACCACGGGCGATCCGAGCACGCCGTTGACCGCGAGCAGAGCGATGGCGAACAGGCTCGACGAGGGCGTGCTCGTGACCGTCGAGGCGAACCGACACACGGCCTACCGATCAGGTGGCTGCATCAACGACGTCGTGCACGACTACCTGATCTGGCTCGACGTGCCCCCGGTCGACACCGTCTGTTCCTGACCGGCCGAGCGCGAGCCGCGGTACACGCCGAGCGATTCGGGCGGAGAACCGAGTCGACCCGGAGCCGGGGCCCCGGGTCGACGGTGGCGGAAGGCGTGGGATTCGAACCCACGGAGACGCGAGGCGCCTCAACGGCTTTCGAGGCCGTCCCATTCGTCCGCTCTGGCAGCCTTCCGTGTGCCAGGTTAGCGATTCGTCGCCGGATCGCGCCCGAGACGTGTCCCGCCCGTGTGGCGGGC
>JBCBDK010000814.1:0-1590 GCA_038529675.1 Actinomycetota bacterium | reverse complement strand
CGTGCGGGACGAACAGCCGGGCGAGGCCGCAACACGATTCGCTGAGCCAGCCGACGAGTGTCCGTCGAAACGAACACGGGTCGATGTCGATCGCAGGCCCGTCGTGCGGGGCCGCGAACGCTGCCACTCGTACCGGAAGCCGCCCCTCCTGGCGGACGAGCGTGCCGACGCCGGGGATCCAGTGCGTCAGAACTGCGACCTTTCGCAACGCGCACAGCGCGCCGGTGTGGTCGAGTCGGGTTGGTCGAAGGAAGTCGGTCATCTGCAGCTCGCGCTCTCGATCGTGGTCGCTGTAGGTTAGGCATACCTAATAGTCGCTGACAAGCAGCAGTTATCGAGCGGTCGGCTTCGGTTGCGCAGGGGACGTCGGCGTCCGCAGGACGACGACCACGCCGACCGCTGCAAGACCGATGACCAGCGCTTGGGTCCACCACGCATCGAGCAGCAGGCAGCTGATGACGCTCGCCAGCACCATCATCGTGATGGCGGCGATCTTGGCGGTGCGGGGCATTCCGTCGCCCGCTCGGTACGCCGCGACTGCCGGACCGACGCCCTTGAGGCCGAGTACCCAGGCTTCGAGTCTCGGGCTCGAGCGGGAGAAGGCCCAGGCAGCGATGATGAAGAAGATCGTCGTCGGGAGCCCCGGGACGACGATCCCGATCGAACCGACCACGACGGCGAGCGCGCCGACCGCCGTCCAGGCCGCTCGGGCGATCGGCCCGCGTGCCACGTAGTCGTGAGCGTCAGGGGTCGCTCCTGCGTGCGGTGGTGGGTGTTGATCGTCAGCGATCGTCATCGGCTACCCCATCTCGTTCGCTGACCGCACGACCATGCCGATGTTGGACCTCGTCGCGATGCGCAGACCGCTCAGCCGGCGGCCTCAACGGCCGCAAGGAGGTCGTCGAACGCCGCCGTGGCGCCGTCGAGACCGGTCACCTCGCCGCGCTCGAACATGATCGCCTCGATGTCGTCGAGCACGATCCACGCGCCGAGTGCCGAGTTGTTGAACCACGCTTCGCCGACGTCGGCGACGGTGCTGTCGGCGCCGCCGATCAACGGATCGTCGAGGTTGCTCGGACCCTCGGCACCGTCCGCCGTCGACCGGACGCCGAACACCCACGGCACGTTCGTCTCGTCGGGAATCACCTCGGCCGAGAGCGGCACGAACCCGAAGTTCTCGGTGCCGGACTGCGCCTCAGACCGCGTCAGCCCGAGCTGTTCGACGATGGTTCCGGAGACAGAGGTCGGGCCGTATCCGAAGTACTCGCCGGCGAAGTTCTGGACGATCGCCGCACGCTGTCCGGCGAAACCGGCCTCTTCGATCTCAGCTGCAAGAGCGGCGACTCGTTCCTCGACGGCGCTGATGACGAGCTCGGCACGGTCCGCCCGCCCCACGGTCTGTGCGACCTGTCGGGTCTGATCGGCCCAGCTGGATGTGAAGTCGGGGAGGACCGTCGGAGCGACGCCCGTGAGCTCGTCGTGGATTTCGATGAAGCTCGGGTGGCCGATGCCGACGACGAGTTCGGGCTGGGTGACGGCGATGGACTCGACCGAGCCGAACTCGACGAGTTCGGTGTTGGCGTCGAGGAG
>JBCBDK010000813.1:0-1600 GCA_038529675.1 Actinomycetota bacterium | reverse complement strand
TGATCGATGCAGCAGGCGGACGCAACATCGCCGACGACCTCGGTGTCGACACGAGCGAACCGATCAACATCGAGGCGCTCATCGCTGCGGCCCCCGACGTCATCGTGCTTCCCGCCGCAGGGCTCGCATCCGTCGGCGGCGTCGACGGGCTCCTGGCCATCCCGGGCTATGCGGAGATGCCCGCCGGGCAGAACCGTCGGATCATCGCCTACGACGACCAATACCTCCTCGGAAATGGTCCTCGCGCCCCTGCGCTCCTCGAGGAGTTCGTCGCCGATTTCCATGAGACCGCCATCGACGCCGAGTCGACCGACGAGGAGTCGTCGTGACCCGCACCGAGACGAGCACGGACGGTGCGCCCAGCAACGCACACGACACCTCAGGACCGCCGATCATCGGCGACGTCCACAGCTTCCCGTCGTACGCCGAGCTGGCCCGCACGCTCGTGGAAGGCGGCGCAGTCGCCTCAATCGCGACGCTCGGCAACGACGACTTTCCGTACACCTCGATCGCGCCGATCTCGGTCGATCCGAACGGCGCTCCGGTGATCTGCGTGTCGAGCCTTGCCGAGCACACTCGCAACCTCCGTCGCACCGGACGGTCGAGTGTCCTCGTCCAGGAGCGCTGCGACGATCGCTCCGACCCGCTGGCGCTCGCACGAGCGACCTACGTCGGCACCTTCGTCGAATTCGAACCCGAGCAGCTCGACATCGACCGACACCTGGCTGCGCATCCTTACGCAGCGCACTACATCGAGTTCCCCGACTTCGGCTGGTGGCGATTCGAGGTGCAGCACCTTCGCTACGTCGGCGGGTTCGGCGTGATGGGTTGGGCCGACGCATCGAGCTTTGCTGCCGCATCGCCGGATCCGATCATCCCGCACGCTGCACCGATGATCGCCCACCTCGACGACGACCACGCCGACGCCTGCACGGCGATCGCCGAGTACCTCGGTGCCGCATCGGGCGCCACCTCGGCGACGGTGACCGACGTCGACCGTTACGGCATGACCTTCACCGCCCACGGAACGTTCGACGATGCGCCGGTCGCAGTGTCACGGGTCGCGTTCCCCGAGCCGCTGACCGGCCCGAGTCAGGTCCGAGCCGCCTCGGTCGACCTCGTTCACCGAGCTCGCACCGAAGCGACCGCCACCTGACCTCCTCCCTCCCGTTCTCTCACCCGACCTTCCCTTCACACCAGGAGCATCCATGACGGATCTGAACAACCTGCGGCTCGCCGCCGCTCTCGCACACACCGCTCCCGGCGCCGAGCTGCAGCTCTTCTGCGGCGGCGGTGCCCAGGTCACGGTCAGCCAGCACCCGGCGGCCGACATGACCCCGTGCCAGTTCCGCACGATTCTGATATCGCTGCTGAGCAACGGGGCACCGCCGAGCATCGTCCACCCTGCGGCCCGGATCACGCTTGTGGAAATCGGCGGAGCGCTGGTGGACCTCGGTGGCGGTGTCCAGCGTTCGCGCACACTCTGCGGAATCGAGCAGCGATGGATCACCACGTCACTGCCGTGGTCGGACGTGTGTGACGTGCTCGACCGGGCCGGCCCGGAAGGGCTCCCCGACGACGCCATGAACGCAAACGTCCG
>JBCBDK010000812.1:0-1604 GCA_038529675.1 Actinomycetota bacterium | reverse complement strand
AGGCCACGCTCTACACCCCGCCGGGCATGCCGATCGTGAAGAACTTCTCGTTCGGCCTCCGCGAGCTCATCGTCGGCAGACCGTTCGGCCTCCAGGGCGAGATCCAAGCCCAGTGGGGCCTCACACCGACCGCCGCGCCGACCTACCTGTTCCACCAAGAGGGTCACGACCCCCAGCTCGTCGTCGAGTCGTTCGACGACGAGGGCGCCCCGACGAACGACGTCTCGGCGTCGCGACACACCGTGCAACTCTCCGGCAACGGCTCCAACCCGGTCGAGGTGTTCGTCGGTCTGCAGACCGTCGGCCCGCCCGACGGCTCGACCCCGCTCTCCGACTGGAAGGCGCGCTTCGAGTGGCCCGACGGGACCACCGAGGTCGGCGATCGGGCGAGCGGCGACATCACCCACGGCGACACGCTGAAGGTGACGCCGATCGAGGTCGTCGACATCGACGGCACACCCACCGACATCGCCCACCAGCCGACCCACGAGTTCACGTTCGTCCGTCAGGTCGCGCGGCCGAGCGTCGACGCCGACGTCGACGGCGACGTCATCGCCGACATCACCCACCTCGGCGGTGTCGAAGCCGACCTCGAGCACGTCACCCTCACCGCCCGCCCCGCCACACCGGAGCCGCCGAACAGCACGAGCGAATACACCTGGCAGTGGCGATCACGGAGCCAGACCGGCCCGACCTACCAGGTGTTCCCGTTCGGTCTGCGTGGCGATCAGCAGCTGCGACTCACCCAGCGCATCACGCTGGAGAACGGCGCGATCGAAGAGCACACGACACGCGTCATCGTCACGATCGTCGACGACGACGCCACCGACAACGGGCTGCTCGTCGGCGCGCCAGACGGCGTCCGCCGCCCGCTCACCGACCCGGGCACGATCATCCCGCTCAGCGCTGTCGTCGGCCAGTTCGCCGCCGCCCGGTTCCATACGCAGGGCGAGCGGCTCGCGAGGGCAACCGGCGCCCAGCTCACCGGAACCTCCCCGTTCGTCGAGGTCGACACCGACGTGATCGCGGAGGTCGTGGTCGGGGATCCGGCACCTCGCCAGATCCCGCGCGACCGCCACGTCCAGGTGCTGTTCAACTTCGACGAACCCGACGACGGCACCGGCCCGACCGGCGGCACCAGCAGCTGGGGTGAGCACCGCCCGTCGTTCATCGCGCAGTCCCCCGATGCATCGCCCGCGTTCGACGCGGCGATGCTCCGCCAGTGGGCCGCCCAGTTCCCCGACGCCGAGTTCGTCGTCGTCGGGCGCTGCGGCGACCTCGGCGACGAGATCTACAACACCGGGCTCGCCGGCGAGCGAGCCGAGGCGATCCGCCTCCTCCTGTCCGACCGCGAGGCGGGTGTCGTGTACCCCGACCGCCAGGAACCGGTCGACGAGGACCGCATCTTCGCCCGCGGCGAACAGTCGGACTACGCGACGGAGATCAAGGCGACCGGCGAGGCACTCGAACTCGAACCGCAGGAGTGGACGCCGACCGAGGGCCTGCCACCGGTCAACGAACCCCTCCTGCTCCCCCACGAGAACTTCGACGCGACCGAGGACTGGCTCATCATCCACGAGCAGGACCCAGCGTCGAACGACTTC
>JBCBDK010000811.1:0-1604 GCA_038529675.1 Actinomycetota bacterium | reverse complement strand
GGTGACACCGATGGCGCCGTGCTCGAGTGCACGATCACCGACCCCGGCACCGCGACGGCGTTCGGGCTCGTCGTCACGCTCTCCGACTACGTGGCGCAGGACGGCTACCAGAGCCTCTTCGCCGAGATCACCGATCCGATCGGCTGAGCGCGACGCGGCCTCCATCCGAGCGTCACGGCGGCACCCGCATCTGAGCGTCAGCGAGGGATGCGAAGCGGCGCACCGGGCCCGACGATCACGCGGCGCCCGTCGGCGAGGTCGACCGGGACGCCCAGACCGCTGACGAGCGCGAGTGTCACGCCGTCCTGGTCGGCCGCCACATCGACCACACAGCCGTGGCGCTCGAGTCGGTACTCGATCGATGTCCACGTGGCGGGGAGCCGCGCGGCGAAGCTCAGCGCCTCACCGCTGTCGACCAGGCCGGTGAACCCGTGGACGAGCTCGGCCCACACGCCGCCGCACGACGCGATGTGGACACCGTCGGCCGTGTTGCCATGCAGGTCGCACAGATCGAGCAGCAGCGATCGGGCGAAGTAGTCGTCGGCGAGCGCTGCATGACCGACCTCGGCGGCGAGGATGCCCTGGACGCATGCGGACAGCGACGAGTCACCGGTTGTGATCGGGTCGTAGAAGTCGAAGTTGCGCCGCTTCTGTTCGAGGGTGAAGTGCGGTGACCGGAGATACATCGCGAGGACGACATCGGTCTGCTTCAGCACCTGATGCCGATAGATGACCAGCGGGTGGAAGTTGAGCAGCAGCGGGTACTTCGAGGTGGGGGTGCCCTCCCAGTCCCACGGCTCGAGGTCGAGGAAGCTGGAGTCCTGCGGGTGGATCATCCGCTCGTCGTCATAGGGGATGTACATGGCGTCCGCCGCCGCGTCCCACGCATCGAGTTCGGCGAGGTCGAGTTCGGTGTGACGACGCAGCTCGTCGAACGCGATCGGGTTCCACTCGGAGAGGAAGCGCACCGTCCGCGCCGCGTAGCGCAGGTTGAACCGTGCCATCAGGTTCGTGTAGCAGTTGTCGTTGACGACCGTGGTGTACTCGTCGGGCCCGGTCACCCGATGGATGTGGAACGTTCCGGTGCTGCCGTTGCTGCGCGAGGCGTAGAAGCCGAGCGAGTCCCACATCCGGGCGGTCTCGACCAGGATCTCAGCGCCCTCGTTCGCGAGGAAGTCGACGTCACCCGAGGCGTCGAGGTAGCGGGCCAGCGCCCACACGACCGCCGCGTTGATGTGGTATTGCGCCGTCCCGGCGGCGTAGTAGGCCGACGCCTCTTCGCCGTTGATGGTTCGCCACGGGTAGAGCGCACCACGCTCCGACATCTCGGCGGCGCGGCGGCGAGCGGCGTCGAGCAGGCGCCATCGGAACCGGAGCAGTTTGCGAGCTGCGCTCGGGTTCGTGAACGCGAGGAACGGGAGCACGTAGATCTCGGTGTCCCAGAAGTAGTGCCCGTCGTAGCCGCCGGCGGTGACCGCTTTGGCCGCGACGCCCTGCTCGTTGGTGGACAGCGTCGCCTGGCCGAGCTGGAAGAGGTTCCATCGGATCGCCTGCTGGAGTGCTTCGCCTCGATGCTGCTCGAGGTCGGTACCGATGCGGACGTC
>JBCBDK010000810.1:0-1608 GCA_038529675.1 Actinomycetota bacterium | reverse complement strand
GGCCACCACTCCGCACGGACTGCGACGCCGGGTGGGCGTCTCCGCGAGCAGCGTCAGCTGCGGGGGAGGACCCTCACTTCGATGTACTGGTCGTCGGAGGTCCACTCGTTCAGGGCCGCCGTGACATCGGCGAGCGACACCTGCTCGATCAGCTCGAACTCGAACACGAACAGATCGAAGTCCTCGCTCCCGGCCGGATCGACGAGCACGTCGAGCGTCTCGTCGTTGATCTGGTTGTTGTTGACGAAGTTCAGTTCTTCGGCGATCGTCGCCACCGCGTTGTCGAACTCGCGCTGGCTCGGGCCATTCGCACGCAGGTCGGCCAGCTGGCCGAGCACCGCCTCGGACACGTCGTCGACCAACTCCGGCCCAGTCGACACCGAGATGTAGATCTCGGCCTTCGGCGTCGCACCGCTCCCGAGCGTCACCGACCCGAACGGCGAGTACGAGTCGCCCAACTCCTCGCGGACGAAGTCGGTCAGCCGGTTGCCGATCACCTCGTCGACGACTCGAGCGGTCACATCGTCGATCCGCGACGACGACGCGCCACTCGTGAACAGGAACGACACGTTCGCCTGCGCTCCCTCGCCCGCCTCGGCGTCCGCACGAACCACCCCGTCGGGCGGCGGCGGTTCGGCGTAGCTCGCCGTCTCCACCCGCCCCGTCGACGGAAGCGTCCCGAGGTACGTCGCAGCGAGTTCGATGCCCCGTTCGATGTCGACGTCGCCGCTGAACGAGAACGTCCAGTCGCCCGCGTCGCCGAAGCGATCCACTGCGACACGCAAGATGCCCTCCGCATCGACGGTGCCGAGTGTTTCCGGCGTCGGCAGGAGGAACCGCGGCTCGTCGAAACGCGCCTCGAGACGCGTCTTCAGTTCCGCGTAGTCGGCATCGATCGACGGATCCTCCGCACGCGGCAACTCGTCGTCGAGGTACCGATCGAGCGCGACCGGATCGACCCGCGGCTCGGTCAGCGAGAGGTGGATCAGCTGAAAGTACGTCTCGAGATCGGATGTGGCGGACGAGCCGAACAGACCCTCCTCGAACTGATCGACGAACGGGGTCAGCGACACCTGCTTGTCGTCGAGGAACGCATCGAGTGCCACCGGGTCGAAGTCGGCCACGCCACTCTCGCCGACGACGTCGCGCAGCGCATCGGCGTCAGGAACGTCGTCGTCGGCCACGGCTGCCAACCCGCCCGGACTGCGGGCGAGGAGGAAGACCTCGCCCTCGACGATCTGGGTCCGGTTGAACGCGACGGTCACGCCGTTGGCGAACCGCACCACCGTCGGATCGAGGATCGGCGTGAACGTCCCGTCGGAGAGCTGGAACCGATCGATCGCGTCGACGGGTGCGGGCGGTTCCATCAACGAGTCGCCGATCGCCGACTCGTCGGTGCGAGGTGCGATGTCACGCGTCGGTGCCGCCTCGGCGATCTCGACCAGCTGCGCTGCGTCAGGAGCGACTGCCGACTCGTCGGAGGGGACGGCGGCGACGATGTGCGGCGCGCCGCGCTCCACGAGATCCGCAAAGGCGTGCAGCACGGTCTCGGGAGTGGCACGGTCGAGCGCCTCCGTGAAGCAGTCGAACTCGCGCTGCGCCGGCACG
>JBCBDK010000809.1:0-1609 GCA_038529675.1 Actinomycetota bacterium | reverse complement strand
CGCTGCGCTCTGCTGTGTGATGGCTGGGAGCAGCAAGCTCATGCCGTACCGCCCGCCACCATCCACGTGTTCGCTGCGGCCTTCTTCACCCACAGGTACTCGTTCTGGGCGACACCGACCGAGGGCGACGACCCGAGCAACGTCACACCCGTGTCGAGCACGAGCGACACGCCGCCCGCACCCTCGGCGAACAGCGGGAACTCGGCGCCGACGTCGAGGTCGTCGGTCGCATCGGACGGGATCGTCACCGCCACCGCCCCGGCGGCGGTGCAGCGCGTCACCCGGAAGCGATGCAGGTCCGACAGCGTGAACGCTGCAGCGGACTCGACGAGCGGAGCCGACGACTGCCGCTCAACCACGTCAGGGACCGGCACCTCGCCGGTCAGACCGCGGACGACGACGTTGACCGACTCGACCTCGATCCGGGTGATCTCGTTCGGACCGTTGGCGATCGTGGGCGGCAGGCCGTTCGTCCACTGCGTCACCCCGTCATGCGTCACCGAGTGACCGCCGACCGGGTCCTGCTGGAACTCGACCACCGAGCGCTTGTACTCGTCGACCTCTTCGCCGATGTACCGAACGATCACGTCCTGCGTGAGCGGCACGATCCAATGCGCCGCAACGTTCAGGTCGATCGTGCACTCCGGACCGCTCCCCTCGTCGGTGATCACTGCGGTCCGAGTCGCCTCGATCGTCTGCTCGAACTCAGCCACGCCACCGTTCACGACCCCGTTGCCGTCGGCATCCAGCGAGCCTGCAAGCGTCGGCGCCTCATCGTCTGCGACGGAACCGAGCGCACCGACGTCGGCCGCCGTCAGCACGACGACGCCGGTCGCACCGTTGACGGAGTCGACCGCTCCAGCTCCGTCGGCGCCAGCTGGACCTTGCGGCCCTTCGGGCCCGGCCGGTCCAGCTGGTCCTGCGGGACCCTCGGGGCCGGCTGGACCTTCGGGTCCGGCGGTGCCGGCGTTCAGCGTGAAGTTGAGTGTGGCGGCGGCGCCGACGGTGACATCGAAGGCCCGTCGCGATGATGCGGTCGACGGCTTGGTCTCACCTTCGGCGTATACCTGGAACTTGCCGGCGACCCAGATCTCGTCGGACCCTGCGGCGGTCACACGGACCCGCCAGATGTACCGGGTGGTGCTCGGCTCGAGGCCGGTGATCGTCGCTGAGTCGAGCGTGAGGCGCTGCGTGTTGACGTCGATCTCGGTGACGACGATGGTGGCAACCGCGACACCGTTGCGATCGATCACGACGGCGTCGAAGGTGTATCCCGAGATGTCGGTGTCGGACACGAGGTCGAGGACCATGTCTTCGTTGTGCGACACGAGCACGTCGAGGTCGTGCGGGCGCAGGTCGATGGATGCCATCGGCAGATACCTCCGTGCGAAGTGAGCAGGGATCGAGAGGGGGTCAGGGGCGCGACATGCGCCCGTTGAGCTGCGATGCCGCCGGTGTGCGGGTCACGCCGCGCTCGAGGACGGCTGCCGCTGGGCCGGGGTCGGTCCCGATCTCCCAGTCGGCCGAGCCGTCACCGAACCGCACCCATGGGGTGAGCCGGTGCCATGTCTCGTTGGTGCCGTCGTGGCGGTGCAGCCACACGCCCTGG
>JBCBDK010000808.1:0-1610 GCA_038529675.1 Actinomycetota bacterium | reverse complement strand
TCCCCCGATCGACCGACAGCCGCTGCCCGACCGGTACCGCCCACCGCCGGCGTCGGATGGGGTGCGTCGGAGGCGCCGCGCGGCACGCTGCATCACCGGTATGAGACGTCGGCCGACGGAACGATCCTCTCCGCCCGGATCATCCCACCCACCTCACAGAACCAGCCGGCGATCGAAGCCGACGTACGCTCGGTCGTCGAGCGCCATGTCGCCGCACTCGGCACCGTCGGCGCAGGTACCGACACCGCGACGGACTCCGAGTCGAACACCGTGACCGACACCGCGACGGACGCCGAATCGAACATCGTGACCGACACCCACTCCGGTGGGGGCGAGGACGAGCTGCGGCACCGATGCGAGGTGGCGATTCGCAACCACGACCCGTGCATCTCGTGCGCTGCGCACTTCCTCCGACTGCACATCGACCGGTGAGCGACGAACGGCCACCGCACGCTGCGGCAGGAGCAGGTTGCCGCGGACCACGGCGGGTCCTGATCGGGGTGGGCCACCGCGATCGCGGCGACGACGCCGTCGGGCCGGTCGTGGCCGATGCCGTGCTCGGCATGACCGACGCCGTCACGACCCTCGTGCGCGAGGGCGATCTCGCGGTGCTCCCCCTGCTGTGGGATCGCGACGACGACGTCCTGATCGTCGATGCCTGCCGGGCCGATGGAGCCGTGGGAACCGTGCGCCAGGTCGCGCCCGACGAACTCCAGCGGAGCGTCGCACTGTCGAGCCATGGCCTCGACGTGGCCGACGCGATCCACCTCGCAGAACGACTCGACCGGATGCCACGACGGCTCCGGGTCCTCGGGGTCACCGGCCGGCGGTTCGAGCACGGCCCGATGTCACCGGAGCTCCGCGCTGCGCTGCCGACCGTCATCGCCTCGGTCGCGACCTGGCTCGGTATCGGCCCCGATCCAACCGATCCCACCGAGCCAGCTGCCGACCCCGCCCCACACGACACCGGGTGAGCTCCACACGGTCAGCGCCCGTGACTCACCACGCGACCATCCGGTGTGCTGGGTGCAGGCGAAGGAGGCGTTGGGCCCGTTCGAGGTCGGCGACCGCGGCGTCGTGGGGCTGACACGTCGGGCAGCGCACGGTTCGCCGTCGCCACACCACCCGCTCGGCCGCAGACCGTTCCAGCCGGCTCGAGCACACTCGGCACGTGCTGCGTCCGCCGTTCAGGATCCAATGGTCGGCGTCGCCCAGCCGTCGGCCCGTCGTGTTCTGTGGGCCACGTGCGGCGTTGGTTCGGATGAGCGCCGCCCCGACCTGGATGAGACCGTCGAGTGCATCGACGTCCCCGACCGGGTGGAACGGTGAGATGCCACAGATGAACGGTGTCTCGACCGCGTAGATGTTGCCGAACCCGGCGAGATTGCGCTGATCGAGCAGTGCGCCGCCGAGCGGAACCTCGGGTCGTGCCAACATCCGGTCGACGGCCACCTCGACATCCGATTCGGTGTCCCAGGCCTCGGCGCAGAGGTCGGGCCCGAGATGGTCGACGAACGCCGATTCACGGTCGGTCGGCACGACGTGCAGCAGCGGGATGTCGATGCCGACGAGCGGTCCGTCGTCGAACCAGAACTCGAAGCGACGACGCC
>JBCBDK010000807.1:0-1612 GCA_038529675.1 Actinomycetota bacterium | reverse complement strand
GTCGAAATGAGCTCGACGGTGGCACCACCTCGGCCGACGATCGCCACCCCTGCGGCGCACGTCGGACGACCGTCACCGTTGCGCGGGGCTCGGGAACTGATCCGGCTCGCGCTTCGACGGGACCGGCTCCGGCTCACGCTCTGGTTCACCGGAATCGTCGGCATGGTCGCCGTCGTCGCCTCGAGCATGCGGAGCCTCTACGACACGCCGGCCGAGCGTCGGGAGTACGCCGAGCTGGTCGAGGGCAATGCGACGATGATCGTGCAGTCAGGGCCGGGGTACGGGCTCGACGACCCGACGAGCGGCGCCGTGTTGGCGAATGAACTCGGGATCTGGGTGTTCATCGCCGTCGCGCTGATGAACGTGTTCGTCGTCGTTCGCCACACCCGTACCGAGGAGGCGACCAACCGCACTGAACTGGTCCGTGCCGCTCCGGTCGGCCGAGCTGCGGGAACCGCCGCCGCGCTCGCCGTCTCCTCGTGGTCGACGTTGCTCGTGGCGTCGGGGTCGGCGCTGAGCCTGATCGCACTCGGACTGCCGACCGTCGGTTCGCTCGCGTTCGGCGCGGCCATCATCGGCATTGGCCACGTGTTCGCCGGGGTGGCAGCGGTCGCCGCGCAACTCACCGAGAACCCGCGCTCGGCGCTCGGCCTCGGCGGGGCGGTGCTGGCGCTGTCGTTCGTTCTCCGGGCCGTCGGCGACGTCGGCGACGGGACCCTGTCGTGGCTGTCGCCGATCGGATGGGCACAGGGCACTCGGGCCTACGCCGACGAACGTTGGTGGGTCCTCGGCCTGGCCGCGGTCTCCACCGTTGCGCTCGTCGAGGTGGCGACGGTGCTCCAGCGGCACCGCGACCACGGGTCGGGCATGATCGCGTCACGAGGCGGGCCTGCCACCGGGGCACCGTGGATGTCGACACCGGTCGGGCTGACGTTTCGGCTGCAGCGAGCGAGCATCATCTCGTGGTCGATCGGCGCCGGCCTCGTGGCGTTCTTCTACGGCATCATCTCCGATCAGGCCGAGTCGATCCTCGAGTCGTACCCGGAGATGGAGGAATACTTCCTGGGATCGGGTGATGCATCGATCACTGATCTGTTCCTGTCCCGTTCGATCACGACGATGGCGCTCTTCGCCGCCGGATTCAGCGTGGCGTCGGTGCTCCGACTCCGCACGGAGGAGATCACCGAGCGAGCAGGCAGCATCCTCGCGACGCCGACGTCGCGGACCCGCTGGGCGGTCGAACATCTCGTCGTCACCGCAGTCGGCACGACCTGCGTGTTGGCTGCGGTCGGCGCGGCGACCGGCCTCGGCGTCGCCGCCACCGGCGGCAGCCTCGGGACCGTCGCCGAGTTGACCGGGGCCGCCGTCACGCTCGCCCCGGCGCTGTTCCTGCTCGGTGCTGCGACGTTCGCGCTCGTCGGTGTGGGCCCGCGCGCCGCGCTCGTCGCATCGGGTGCCTATTCGGCGGTGGTCGTGATCGGCGTATTCGGCGAGCTGCTCTCGTTTCCCCGTGTCGTCCTCAACGTCTCGCCGTTCGAGCATCTACGGGTGCCACCGGCCGATCGTGTCGATCTGATCCCGGTCGGGCTCCTCCTCGGCGCGTCCGCTGCGG
>JBCBDK010000806.1:0-1612 GCA_038529675.1 Actinomycetota bacterium | reverse complement strand
CGAGTCGGCGGTACATCCGGTTGAGGACGCCGTCGGCCGCCGGGACCTCGACGACGACCTGGTCGACCTTCTGGCGGGCGATCTGCTGCGCGGCGACCTCGATCACGAGCGTGCCGGAGTGCCCTTCCTTTCGCAGTTCGGGTGGCGTGTAGAGCCCGTTGATGCGGACCACGCCGAAGCGAGCAGGGGAGACGACCAACTGGCTGACCGTCTGCTCGGCGACGATCCACTCGATCAGCCGGCTCTCGTTGGTGGCGTCGCTCATCTGCTTCGTCGCCTCGTCGAGCGTGCGGGGTACGCCGATCTCGTCGGCGAACGCGACGCCCCAGCCGGCGGCGTGGTCGATGCGATCCCGACCGGCGACACGCGTCGATCCGCCTCGCTTCTTGCGGGGATGCGGGTCGTCGAGTCGATACCAGCGGAAGAGGCGTCCGGTGTCGATCGCTCCGTCGCAGCGCTCCGACCACCGGCCGGCGATCGTCGCCACGTCGCCCGGCTCGCCGACGACGCGCAGCCGCCGATCGAGCGGCAGTGCGTCGGCGATGAGATCGGCGGCGTCGCCTCGAAGCGGCGTGAGCGTGAAGCCACCACCGACGGCGACCGCCGCGCCGAGCGTGTCGGCGCCGTCGTGGACCCGCAGCACCTCGGCCGGCCGACCGGGGTCGAGGCTGGTCGTGACGCGGTTGCACCCGAGCGCGTCCGCCCGGAAGAGGTCGCCGCACGCGCCGTTCGCCGCCGTGCCGTCGGTGAGCGTCTCGATCTCTGCCATCGGGCATCGAGTCTCGCACGAGGTGCGGCGGCAGCCGTTCGACGGTTCGGACGCCCGGGAGCCTCGACGGGGTGAGCGGTACCCTGGCCGGGATGTGGCGGGCTCGGATGGTGGTGTGCGCGGGAACACGTCGCCGGCGGGCGCGGTGGTCCGTTGCGTCCGCCGTGACGATCGGGCTGCTCGCGGCCTGCTCGAGTTCCGGTTCCGACGATGCTGCTCAGGGCAACGAGGTCGAGCTGCCTGCGTTCGACGACGATGCGCAGTCCAACGAGGTCGAGCTGCCCGCGGTCGACGACGGGGCGCCGGCTCCCACCTCGTCCACGCCCGTCAGCTCGGCGCCGGCCGACACCTCGGCCGGTCCGACGACCACCGCCGGCGTACCCTCGACCCAGCGCGAGGAACCCGTCACCCACCCGTACCGCCTGGGCGCGCTCGGCGGGTTCGGTCACGAGTACGTGCGTCAGATCGCCGCGGATGCGGACGGGAACATCTACCTCGCCGGATCGTTCGAGAAGACGCTCGACCTCGACCCGGGCCCCGGCGTCGAGAAGGTCGGTGGGACGGACGACCGGGGATTCGTGGTCAAGCTCGGCGCCGACTTCGACTACCGCTGGGGCCTCACGTTCGAGGAGGCCGTCGTCGACATCGCGGCCTTGCCCGGCGGGGATCTGCTCGTCGAGAACCGGCTCCGCCTCGGGACCGACCTCGATCCGGGGCCGGGGATCGTCGACTTCAATCCGCCGGGAAGGACCTTGACGAGGTTCACGCCGCAGGGTGAGTTCGTCTCGGCGCTCGAACTCGGAGACGTCCCGTCGCCAGCACTCGCAGTCGCGGGCGACGGCA
>JBCBDK010000805.1:0-1613 GCA_038529675.1 Actinomycetota bacterium | reverse complement strand
GGGCGCCACCGAACCACCCACCAGCCGCTGGCAACGAGCGACGGGCAGGGGCGCCACCGAACCACCCACCAGCCGCTGGCAACGAGCGACGGGCAGGGGCGCCTCCGTGGCAGGAACGGGTCGCACGGCGAGAGCCGGCGACAGATGAACAGTGCCCCGGGTCGGACTCGAACCGACACTGGGCGGATTTTGAGGCCGCTGCCTCTGCCAATTGGGCTACCGGGGCGTGTGCGGGTGGCACGTTACCGGCGACGGCGAGCCATAGGATCGGTTCATGGCCGCCTGGCTGGTCGAGCGTCGACTGTCGAAGACCGCGACGCGTCTCAAGTCGCTGCGCAACGAGCTCGGCGTCATCGACGAACAGCTCCGACATCTCGGTGACGATGCCGACGATCAGGCGATTCGTGCACTCGTCTCGGAAACGGCATCTGCGAGCCACGAGGCCCGCGACGCGCAGCGCCATCTCGACGCGATGCAACGCCACCGGGCGAAGGTGATGTCCGAGATCACCGAACTCGAACAGCGTCAGGACGACCTGCTCGACCAGCTCCCGTCCTCGAACCGGTGACCTGAGCGGCCGTTACCCACTGGTAACGGTTTCGTCGCCCGCGGAAACGTCTAGATTCCGGCCGATGCTCGCATTCACGTTTCCGGGGCAGGGATCGCAACGCCCCGGCATGGGCCGACCTTGGCGCGACCACGACAGCTGGGAACTCGTCGACGAGGCCAGCGATGTCGTCGGCCGCGATCTCGGTGCCGTGCTGTGCGAGGCCGACGCCGACGAGCTGAAGGACACGCGCAATGCGCAGCTGACGACATTCGTGTCCAGTCTGATGGTGTTGGACGCTGTCGAGCGGCTCGGGCTCGAGGCGTCGTTCTCCGCCGGGCACAGCCTCGGCGAGTACACCGCGCTCACGGCGGTCGGGACGCTCGGCTTCGACGACGGTGTTCGACTCGTTGCCGAGCGAGCGGCCGCCATGCACGAGGCCGGCGCGGCCCAGCCGGGCACGATGGCCGCGGTCCTCGGCCTCGACGACGATCAGGTCGTGGTCGCCTGCAGCCTGGCCGACGCCGATGCGTGGGTCGCCAACTACAACGCCCCCGGCCAGGTCGTGATCGCCGGCTCGCCCGAGGGCGTGGACAAGGCGAGTGCCGAGGCCAAGAATCTCGGCGCCAAGCGGGTGATGCAGCTCCCGGTGTCGGGCGCGTTCCACACGCCGTTCATGGCGCCCGCCCGCGATCGGCTGCGAGATGCGATCGCCGCCGCGGCGCCCCGCGACGCCGACACACCGGTCATCTCGAACGTCGACGCCAAGCCGCACCAGGCCGGCGACCAGTGGACGAGCCTGCTGTCGGCACAGCTCAGCAGCCCGGTCCGGTGGCGCCAGAGTCTGATCACCCTCTCCGACCTCGGTGTCACCGACTTCGTCGAACTCGGCCCCGGTGGCGTGCTCACGGGCATGGCCAAACGCACCGTCGACGGAGCCCGAACGATCTCGATCGCCACGCCCGAGGATCTCGACAAGCTGCTCGAGTGGGTCGATGCCGGCACGCCGGCCCGCGCCGGACAACTCGAGGGCGAGCACCTCTTCGCTGCCGAGCGTGTGGTCGTC
>JBCBDK010000804.1:0-1614 GCA_038529675.1 Actinomycetota bacterium | reverse complement strand
TCGCTGTTGGCGGTGTCGATCGCTTCGCGCAGCGATGTCAACCCGTCGGCTGCGACGACGTCGGCCGTCGTCGTCACGACGATGACGTTGGCCGCGCTGGCCGGCGGGGCATCGGCCACCAGGACCGTGGCGACGAGCGCGCCGGCGAGCGAGACGCGGCGAGCGAGCTGGGTGACGGACGTTCGGCTCATGTGTGTTCCTCCCACTACGGCTCGCGAACGTAGGTGGGCGGCGAGTGCCGCTGCGCCGATTTTCGGGCCCGTCATCGAGTCGCGAGGCGTCACCGCTGCATCGTTCGACGCGTCGTTCGACGGATCGTCGCTCCGTCGTTCACGCCGTCGCTCGCAGCATCGTTCGACGGGTCGATCGTCGTGTCGATCCCCGCGCCGTCGCGAACCAACGCGGTGTCGGGGTCGGGGGCGTCGTTAGCCTGCGAGCCGTGACGAACGTGGCGAAGCCGTGTGGGTGGCAGATCGGCGACGGGCGATGACGCGCGTCGGCTTCTTCGGTCCGATCGGAACGTTCACGCAGCAGGCATTGCGGACCCTCGACGAGCTCCTCGACGCCGAGCACCTGCCCTACCGAACCGTCCCCGACGTGCTCGATGCGGTCGGCGCTGGTGAGGTCGACCTCGGGTTCGTCCCGATCGAGAACTCGATCGAGGGGATGGTGAACTTCACGCAGGATGCGCTCGCGTTCGATCACGAATTGCTGATCCAGGGCGAGGTCGTGCTCGACATCGAGCACTGTCTGCTCGTCGTGCCCGGCGCGTCGATCGACGGCGTGAAGGAGGTGCGGTCGATCCAGGTCGCGACCGCACAGTGTCATCGCTTCCTGCGCGACCGACTTCCCGATGCCGAGATCGTCGCTGCGAACTCGACCGCCGAGGCGGCGCAGATCGTCGCCGAGGCGGGTGATCCGTCTGTCGCCGCGCTCGCGCCGCGGATGGCGGCGGAGGTGTACGGCCTCGAGGTCGCGGCAGCCGACATCGCCGACCACACAGGGAACCAGACCCGGTTCGTGCTGGTGGCGACGCAGGGTGTCCCGGCGCCGACGGGGCACGACAAGACGGCGTTGGTCGTCTACCAACGTGCCGACGAGCCGGGCAGCCTGATCTCGATCCTGCAGGAGTTCGCCGCGCGCCGGATCAATCTGTCCAACCTGTTCAGCCGTCCGATCAAGTCCGGCGACCTCGGCGAGTACTGCTTCATCGTGTACGCCGACGGCCATGTGGCCGACGAGTTACTCGCCGACGCGATGCGGTCGCTGCATGCCAAGCAGGGCGGGGTGAAGTTCATGGGGTCGTACCCGGCTGCCGGCGACGCCGCCGACCAGGCGCGCGTCGAGACGGGCAGCCGATGGCAAGAAGCCGACCGCTGGCTCGCCGATCTCCGCGCCACCATCCACTGAGCCCGAGTTGGATTCCTGCTCAGGGACAGAATCCAACTACCCCTCACCCGAGTTGGATTCCTGCTCAGGGACAGAATCCAACTTCGGCGGTTCCTAGGGTGGGCGGATGAGCGAACAGCAGGTCACCGTCGTCACCGGAGCGAACTCGGGGATCGGTCGGGCAACCGCCATCCACCTGGCGTCGATCGGCCACCGCGTCGTCGG
>JBCBDK010000803.1:1004-1617 GCA_038529675.1 Actinomycetota bacterium | reverse complement strand
CGCGCAGATACATACGGACCGGATCGTCCGTGCGACCGATGTCATCATCGACATCGAAGGATTCGGATCCGTTGCCGTCACCGGCCCCGGAGATCTCGTCGACCAATTTCTCGCCGCCACCATCACCGCACTCTCATCGTCGCCGTACGCCGACATTCTCACCTTCATCGATGATCACAAGGTCGCCCTGCACGGCCTCGACCGGCACCTCCGACATCGCCTCGGCGTCGACTCCATCGACACGCTGATCTCACGAATCGGACACTGGATCACCCCGTTCAACTTCGACGACCAGCACCTCATCGCCGCCCGCCGCCAACTCGGCAGCGAATACGAACCCTGCATCGCCGCACTCGTCACCGAACTCACCGACGAACAACGAGCCACGATCCGATCACTTCCGCTCGACGGGTCCCACCCCATCGCGATCCTGACGACCGACACCGACATCGCCGCCACCGTCTTCGATCTCGACAACGATGGCAACACCGTTCTGGACGGACAAGTCGTGCGCTGTCACCGCCTCGCACCAGCAACCGCAGCCATCGCCGCCACCCTCTTCGACGTCGACGACACCCTCGAGACAATCGACACCGTCCCGCTCGACGAGTAC
>JBCBDK010000803.1:0-994 GCA_038529675.1 Actinomycetota bacterium | reverse complement strand
ACAGCCGCACGGCCGGACGTCTCGATCGCCGACCTCATGCTGCCCCCGACCGCAGCGCAACTGTTCGACACCGAACCAGACGTCGACTGGACCGTCCGAATCCTCGGACCACTCGAGATCGTCCACCGAGACGGCACGCACCTCAACGGGCCCAAGGTCCGCGAACTCGCAACGCTCCTCGCGATGCATCCATGTGGTGTGCCCTCGACCGAGCTGAAGCGGATGCTCGGCAAGACCGAGGAGTCCGGCATGAGCACCAGGATCAGCGAGCTCCGCAAGCTGCTCGGCCACGGCGACACCGTGGCAGGGCGCACGCACCTTCCCGCCAACCGCTCCGCTCGCGGCTACTACCTCGAAGGCGTCCGAGTCGACAGCATCCGCCTCGCCCGTTGCCTCGACCAGGCACGCCAGAGTGACGGCCAAGACAAGGTCAACTGGCTCGTCGGAGCCCTCGAACTCGTGCGCGGACAGATCGGCATCGGCGAACTCACGTCATTCAAGTGGGCTGGCCACCTGATGACCACCCTCGAAGCGAGCATCGTCGAAGCCGGAGTCGAACTCGCCGGCCTCGCCGCCGAACAAGACAACTGGACCATCGTCGACTGGGCAGCAAACCAAGTGAGACTGGCCAATCCCTACGAGCAACGCGTCATTCCGCTCCAGATCGATGCCCGGCGAGCACTCGGCGACGAAGTCGGCATCCGACGCCTCCACGACGAAGCCCTCGACGACGTCGACGAATTCGAACCCGACGTTCAAGCGGCCTTCCACACGGCACTCGCACGGCAGGCCCGCTGAGTCGGCTCTTGGTGAGAAGAGAGTGGGATCGGGAAACTGCCGGGCTGTGGACCGTTCGCTCGGGCTGCCGGTCGTGCTTGACGCCGAGAGCTCAGACCCCTCCGGAGTTGTACGCAGCCAATGTGACCGGTTAGAGGTCCGGGTCGATCACCGAGAAGATCGACCATGGCAGGCTCCATGCCACGCCGAGACCAAC
>JBCBDK010000802.1:0-1620 GCA_038529675.1 Actinomycetota bacterium | reverse complement strand
TGGCCTTTCCGGGTGAACCTGGGCTGGCAGGGCACAGCGACGCCGACGTCATCTCCCACGCGTGCGCCGACGCGCTCCTGGGTGCGGCGGGGCTCGGCGACATCGGCCAGCACTTCCCCGACACCGACCCTCGGTGGGAAGGCGCCGACTCGATCGCACTGTTGCGTCACGTTGTTGGCCTCGTGGTGGGGGAGGGATGGTCGATCGGCAACGTCGACACCGCGGTCGTGTGCGAGCGACCCAAGCTCGCACCGCGTCGCGACGAGATCCAGCGGACGCTGTCCGGCGTGGTCGGCGCGCCGGTCACGATCAAGGGCAACCGCGCCGAGCAGCTCGGAGCGATCGGGCGCACCGAAGGCATCGTCTGCTTCGCGACCGCCGTGCTCGCCCGACCCCGCCAGGCTGGAGATGCCGGCGCGTCCGCACAGGAGCCGTCATGAGCAGCCGTGATCGACGAGGCGGCTCGCGCGGCGGGTCGGGTGGTGGTCGACGCTCCGGCGGCGGCGGCGACGGACGGTCGGGCGGCCGGGGCCAGGGACGTGGCGGTCAGGCCGCTCGCGGCGGATCGGGTGGTCGCGGCGGTCACGGCAGTCGTGGCGGCCAGGGTGGTCGTGGCGGCCAGGGAGGCGGTCGTGGCGGCCAGGGAGGGGGTCGGCCGCCTGCCCGAGCGAGCGGTCGCCGAGGGCTCGGTGGCGGGCAGGTCGAGGGACGTCAGGCGGTGCGCGAGCTGCTGATGGCCGAACGGCGCAACGTGCACGAGATCTGGGTCAGCGCGGAACTCGAGGGCGACCCCGGGGTCGACGACATCGTCACGATCGCTGCCGCGAAGCGGGTCCCGGTCGCCTACGTGGGCCGAGCCAAGGTCGAGCGCGAAGCTCGATCCGAGGCGCCCCAGGGCGTGATCGCCTTCGCCGCCGAACTCGCCGAGGCCGACCTCGGTGTGATGCTCCGGCGTGGCCGTGACGGCCAGCCACCGTTCCTCGTCGCCGTCGACGGTGTGACCGACCCGGGCAACCTCGGCGCGATCGTCCGCAGCGCCGACGGTGCCGGCGTGAGCGGGTTGTTGATCCCCCAGCACCGCGCCGCACACGTCACGCCGACCGTCGCCAAAGCGGCGGCGGGTGCGGTCGAGTATGTGTCGATCACGCTCGTTCCCGGGCTACCGGCGGCGTTGGCCAGGATGAAGGAGCACGGAATCTGGGTCGTCGGCCTCGACGACGGTGCCGACCGTGATCTGTTCGACGTCGACGATCTCGCCCGCGAGCCGATCTGCCTCGTGCTCGGTGCCGAAGGGCCGGGGCTCTCCCGGCTGGTGCGTGAGCGGTGCGACACGATCGTGTCGATCCCGATGCAGGGTGGCGTCGGCTCGCTGAACGTGTCGGTCGCCGCGACCCTTGCGATGTACCAGGTGACGCGCTCCCGCCGCCCGTCGGCCTAGATTGGGAGACCGTGATGCACGGTGGCACCAATTGCCCCGGGCCCGGTGGCGACGGCGAACCTCGACCCGTGACTGCGCCGCGTGGGCCCGCTTTCGGTCGACGGACCCTCATCGCCGGCGCGGCAGGCGCCGCGGTCGGTGCGGCCGCCGCGTCGATGCTCGGGGGAAGTGCGTCGGCGGCG
>JBCBDK010000801.1:0-1627 GCA_038529675.1 Actinomycetota bacterium | reverse complement strand
GTTCACTAGGCAGGCTCGGCCCACCCGTCGGGGGTTCTCGATGAGCCGCCCCGTGACGACGGGGCGGAGACATCAACCGGCAACCGCGGACCACAGCCATTTCAGTACTGTCCGGGCATGAGTTGGGCTGGCGATCTCCTGACCCACGACGGCGTCCAATCCGTTGCGTCGGTCGCAGCGTTGTTCACTGGAGGATTCGTTGGGGCGCGTGTCTCGGGTGTGGTCCGTGTTCACATGGAAGCGCGATCGTGGTTGTGGAACGAGCTCCACCAGCTCGACGGGCACCTTCGGCAACTTGAGCTCCAGTTGCAAAGCGAGGCCAGCGTCATACAGCGTTCGCTCAGTAGCAGGATCGACAGGCTCCGATGCTCTCCGATCGAGGACCTCGCCTCCACGTGGGACACGCTCGACGAGATGGACCTCGACCCGTTCGAGCACGCGGCCGTCGAATGGCGACGCTCCTTCAACGAAGCCATACTCCGCGCTGACCTTCTCACCTGGTCAGAACGTGAAGCGTTTGGCCAATACCGCAGGCTCCTTCCGAGCGCCGAAGTCGCGGCCGCAAAGTCGATCCGGCTGGACCTCGACGCTGCGACACTGCTCCTCGCTGTCTATGTCGAGGAAGCTCGTCGCGGACATGGTGACGAAGCGGACCTCCAGGACACTTGGGCCCAGTTGGAAGACATCTCGCACAGACTCGAAAGCGCGACGGAGATCGTTCCAAGACCAAGTGAGCTGAAGAAGTGGATCGCGGACCGACGCGCGAGGACTGCGAATGTGCGTAGCGACATCCACAGACGTCTTCGGCCGCGTTTGTGGCAACGTCCTGCTGACTGGCGACACACAATTGGTCTGGCAGTTTCCAAGATCTCGAGCCTCGTGGCGGACCAGCGCAAGCGGATGACCCGCCGAGAGTGACGATGGCGGGTCATCGCAACTCGTGCTGCACGCAGTGTAGCACGAGGCCTGAAACCGCTGAGCCGACGGCGGGGTTGGGCTCGGAATCGGCATTTCGGATCGCTCAATCCCACGCATGGCGCTCGAGGCGCACTGGGGTACCGAGACGCCTTGTCGGTGCATGCCGGGAAGTAGCTTCGACTCTACGGCCGCTGAGCCCGACTGCATCTTCTGCGGGATCGTCGCTCGCAGGAGCCCATCAACCACGCATATCAGCGGCTCAACGAGAGGGCCGCCACGCGCAACATCGCGGCACCTCCGATCGGTAGCGCCCGATCAGAACGCGCATCCATCGGCACTCCTTTGGAACCCCATGACGTCTAGCGTCCGTCCAATCGATATGGCTATCTCCTCAGAGTTTCGATCGACTCGACGATTTCACGCTCTCGTCCTCGCAGCCATCGTGGTCGTCGGTATCCCAACCGCATGCAGCGGAAGAAAGGATGCTGAAGTTCAGGAAGTATCGATGACCGAAGACGGAACAACATTGGGTGTCTGGGTCAACACTTGCAACGAACCGAGCACCGAGGTATCGATCGACGTGTCCGGCGACGTTGTGGTTGTCACTGCGAGCACGCGCTTCGGGTACGGCTGTGGCGGCCGTGATGACTGCCAGGACTCACGAACGGTTGAACTCGAAGAGCCCATCGGGGATCGAAGAATCGTCGAT
>JBCBDK010000800.1:0-1636 GCA_038529675.1 Actinomycetota bacterium | reverse complement strand
GATCCGAACGGCGCTCGAGGCGCTCGCCGGCGTGCTCGGCGGCACCCAGAGCCTGCACACGAACTCGATGGACGAAGCGCTCGCGCTGCCGACCGAGAAGGCAGCCCGGCTCGCGCTGCGCACCCAGCAGGTGATCGCGCACGAGACCAACGTGACCAAGGTGGCCGATCCGCTCGGCGGTTCGTGGTTCGTCGAGGAACTAACCGACGAGATGGAACGCCAGGCCGAGGAGATGTTCGCTCATCTCGACGACCTCGGGAAGGGCTCGATGCTCGAGGGCGTGATCGCCGGCATCGACGAGAACTGGTTCCAGGGTCGCATCGCCGACTCGGCCTACGAACTCGAGCGCACCTTCAACGAGGGGACTCGCCACATCGTCGGCGTCACCGACTTCTTCGAGGGCAACGACGAAACGCTCGACATCCTCCAGATCACGAACGAGGACGAGGCCAAGCAGAAGCAGCGGCTCAGCGCGGTCAAGCACGACCGTGACCAGGAGGCCGTCGACAAGGTGCTCATACGACTCGCCCAGGAGGCGGCCGACCCCGAGGTGAACTTGATGCCGACGCTCATCGAGGCGAGTCACGTGTACGCCACGCTCGGCGAGATCATGTCGACCCTGGCCGGCGTGTTCGGCCGCCACGTCGAGGTCCCCGTCATCTGAACGACGACGTCGTCTCGTGAACGTCGACGAGTGGCTGGCAGGCACGGCCAACCCGAAGGCCGGCGTCATCGCTGCGATCCGGGAGATCCTGCTCGACGACGAGCGCATCGACGAAGCGATCAAGTACCGGGCGCCCGCATTCCTCCACGACGGGAGGATCATCGCCTACTTCCACCATGCATCGAAGGCGACCGCGAGTCTGATCTTCCCCGACGGCGGTCGGCTGGACGGTCATCGCATCCTCGGCGACGGGAGCAACAAGCAGCGAACCGCCCGGTTCGCGACGATCGACGACGTCGTCGACGCGCACGACGAACTCCTCGCCGTGATCGAAGACTGGTTCTGCGTCGTCGCCTGAACGACGACCGAGGACGAAGTGTGCCGGACCAGAGGTGCGGGTCCGTCTCGTCCGTCTGCGAGCCGACCGGTTCGATCAGTGCGCGATCCGGCGGAGGCCGTCGAGGATGAAGTCGAGGACGAGCTCGAAGCTCTCGCCCGTGTCGCCGGACAGGTGCTGGTGCACATGGGTGATGACGTGACCGTGGCGCTCTGCTGACACGGTCTCGAGGAACTCCCCGGCGAGTGTGTCGAGATCGACGTCCTGCAGACCGAGCGCCTCGGCGTGGAGCGAGTAGCCGACGACGTGGCTCATGATCGCGTGGAAGCCATGATGGGCGGTATCGGGTGGGAGGTCGCTGTCGGCGAGCAGCCGGAGGACGGTCTCCATGTGATCGGCGCGCCCGCGCCCGGGCATCGTCGAACTCCACGGCCCCGGCGCCCACCGATGGAGTGAGAACTGCGCTCGGGTGTTGACCGCGAAGGTGCGCAGCGCCAACATCGGCGCGTCGCCGGCCGACGGTTGCGGCACCCTGGCAGCGATTTCGTCGACCATCGCGGCGAGCAGGTCGTCCTTGTTGGCGACGTGGTTGTAGAGCGACATCACCTTGAAGTCGAGTGCATCAGCCAGCCGTC
>JBCBDK010000799.1:0-1637 GCA_038529675.1 Actinomycetota bacterium | reverse complement strand
CCGGGGTCAACTGTGGTGGAGTTGCCATGGAATCACCGTAGTGCAGTGATCCGCGTCACGTCCGCGATGCCCTGTTTCTGCATCCAGGCGGCCAGTTCCCGCTGCACGTTCACCGGTGCCCGCGGATCGGCGAACGTGGCGGTGCCGACCTCCACGGCCGACGCACCGGCCAGGAACATCTCCGCCGCATCCCACCCGGTCGAAACGCCACCGGCCGCCACGATCGGCACGTCGGGCAACGCCTGATGCACGTCGTGCACGGCCCGCACAGCGACGGCGTGCATCGCCCGCCCCGACACGCCGCCGCCGCCGGCACCGAGCGTCGGCGCCAGTGTCTCGGGGTCGTAGGCGAGGCCGAGCAGCGTGTTCACACAGGTCAGCGCCTCGGCGCCGGCGGCGACGACCGACTCGGCGACGTCGATGATCCGATCGGTGTTGGCACTCAACTTCGCCCAGCGCGGGCGTCCGCACGCCGCCGTCGCCGACATCACCTCGGCCGACAGCGCCGCGTCGTGGGCGAAGATCGAGCCGCGGCCCTCGAGGTTGGGGCAAGAGAGGTTGACCTCGACGGCGACGACGCCCGCAGGGACGCCGGCGAGCTGTTCAGCGGCGCGCCGATAGTCGTCGACCGAACGACCCCAGATGCTCGCCACGACCGCCGCCCCGGTGCCGAGGAGACCAGGCAGCACCTCGGCAGCCCAGTGCTCGACGCCAGGCCCCTGCAACCCGACCGCGTTCATCATCCCGTCGGGCAGCGGATGCACACGCGGCGCCGGGTTGCCGGGCCACTCGTACGGAGCGAGGGACTTCGTGACGACGGCGCCGATCTCGGCCAGATCGAAGTACGGCGCCAACTCGGTGCCGTATCCCGCCGTGCCCGACGCGGTGAGCACGGGGCCGGCGAGTTCGACCGAGCCGACGTGCGTCGTCAGGTCGATCACGACGCGTCGGCCCCCGCGGCGTGGTACTCCTGCAGCGAACGGACCTCGAGCGCCCCCGACTGCTCCCCCAGCCCCTGCGCCGCCGCGAGCGCCGCGTCGACCGTCGTCACGCAGCTCACCCGGTGCATCGACGCAGCCTTGCGGATGGTCTGACCGTCGCTGCGGGCGCCGCGCCCACGCGGCGTGTTGACCACGAACGCGATCTTGCCCTGCTCGATCAGCTCCGGTGCCGTCGAGCGGCCCTCGGCGGTGTCGACCACCTCGCCGGTGTTCTGGACCTTCGCGACGATCTCGTCGACCTCGAAGCCGAACTTCGCGAGGTAGGCCGCCGTGCCCGAGGTCGCCGCGATGCCGAGCCCGAGCGCTCGGCAACGCTGCGCCACGACGAGGCCGGCCGGCTTGTCGGGGTCGGCCAGGGAGAGGAACACGAGCCCGTTGTCGGGTGTGGTCGGCAGCTCCGTCCCGGCGGACAGCTCGGCCTTGAAGAACGCCTTGCCGAACGAGGTGTCGATGCCCATGACCTCGCCGGTCGAGCGCATCTCCGGCCCCAGCAGCGTGTCGGTGCCGGGGAACTTGATGAACGGGAAGACCGGCGCCTTGACGTTGAACGACTTCGGCACGACCTCTTCGGTGAAGTCGAGCTCGGCCAGCGTCTTGCCGGCCATGTCGCTGTCGGGACTGATTCGCAGCTCGGCG
>JBCBDK010000798.1:0-1644 GCA_038529675.1 Actinomycetota bacterium | reverse complement strand
GCTTCGGCGTGAACACCGTCGACTTCGGCGGCATCACGACACCCTCGCGGGCGGTGCGTTCGATCTCGGCCACACTGACCGGGCGGATCAGCACCGCGGCCGTCGCATCGCCGGCCGCAGTCGCTGCGAGCACGCGGTCCACACCGTGCTGATAGGTGACGTCGTGGTCGATCCCGTCGAGCGCGTGCTCCAGCCACACCCCGTCGAGCGAGCGGACGCCGTCGAACGCGCCTGGCTTCGGCGTCAGCCACTGGCCCGACCCGTCCGCCGCCACGAGGCACAGCGCACCCCGCCGTCGCATCTCGGCGAGTGTGCCGTCGTCCACCGAGCCGGCGTCTGCGCGGTCGAACACGGCATCGAGCGCGGCCATCAACGCCTCGCGCTCGATCCCGGTGTACAGCCGGTGGATCGCCTCAACGCTCAACTGCTCCTCGATGAGCTCGGAGACGAACATCAGCGTGTCCTCGGCGGGGGAGTCGTTCGAGCCGTCGGCGCGGACGTCGTCGCGGTGCTGCTGCGCCACGCCGTAGCGGTGGTGGCCGTCCGCGACGAGGATGTCGTCAGAGCCGACCGCAGTGCTGATCGCCGCGATCCGCTCGAGATCGGTGATGCGCTCGACGGTGTGGCTGACGCCGTCGACCGTCACCGTCGACAGCATCTCGGCCGGCTCGAGCAGCAGCTCGGTCAGTCCGCCCGCCAGGGAGAGTCCCCAGATCGGCGACAGGTTGGCCTGGGTCGCTCGAGTGAGATCGAGGCGGTCGGTCGAGGCCTTCGGCGTGATCCGCTCGTGGGCGTGGACACCGCTCTCGCCGTACGGACCGACCTCGACGCCGCCGAGCACGCCCACGATCTCCCGTGCGGCACCGGTCGCATCGGTGAAGGCGAGGCGATAGATCGTGAACGTCGGTACCCGGTCGAACACCATCACGCCCGCATCGATCCACTCGCTTAGCGTTCGAGCGGCTCGTCCGTACCGGCCGTCGCCCTCCGACTCGCGGGGAACGTCGACATGGGTGATGTTGGTCGGCGCCCGAGCATTGAGCTCGTCGAGGTCCGCGTCGGACAGCACGTCGTACGGCGGTGCGATCAGATCGTCGAGGTGCTCGGCGGCGTAGCGGAGCGCGGGAAACGGGGTGAACCGGGGCACGACCACAGGATGCCAGGATGAACCGGTGACCGCGACCGGCGCCGAGACGGCGGCGACATGAACGACGAAACGATCGACGATCGGAGCGACGGCGGGATCGACGACGTCGACTCGGCGGGGGAGCGGTTCGAAACGGTGCTCTGCGACCTCGACGGCGTGGTGTGGTTGGCGCACGACCCGATCCCCGGCAGCGTGGATGCGGTCGATCGGCTTCGTCAGCACGGTCGTCGAGTCCTGTTCGTCACGAACAACTCGATGTCGCTCGTCGGCGAGCAGGAAGCCGCACTCGAGCGGATCGGCATCCCCGCCGCCGGCGACGTCGTCACCTCCGCCATGGCGGGTGCAGCACTCGTCGACCCTGGCGAGCGGGTGCTCGTCGCCGGTGGGCCGGGCGTCATCGAGGCCGTCCGCGCTCGTGGTGCCACCGCCATCGTGAACGACGGCGGACGCGACCTCGGCCGGTTCGACGCGGTCGTCGTCGGTCTGCACCGCGACTT
>JBCBDK010000797.1:0-1644 GCA_038529675.1 Actinomycetota bacterium | reverse complement strand
CGAGCGAGGCGCGTCCGAGTTCATTCGGGGTGTTCGTCGAGTTCGAGGACTCGATCGACTCCGCCGAGGGGACCGAGCTGTTGCGTGCCATCGAGGTGGACGTACCCGACGAGGCCGACGTGCTGCTCAACGCGATCAACGCGGCGAAGTTCGTCGGTCGCTTCGACTCGCTCGTCTCGATCGTCGGACCCGCCGACGCCACGCCGGCCGAGCTTCAGGAACAAGCCGGGCTGCTGGCCGAGTACCTCGCTGCCGACAACGACATCGCCGTCGCTGACGTGCGCGATCTCGTGACCGAGCAGGTCAACCCTCAGACCGGTGAGGAGGAGGCTCGCATCACCCGCTTCACCCGCGTCGCACTCGGCCCCGGTGGGTACGACGAGGCGATCGCCGTCGGCCTGATCCGCAACGAGGGCTCCGACCTCGACGTCCTCGGCTTCAACGACGAGGTCAGCGGCCTCCTCGGCGACGACGCACTGCCGCTCGCCGACGGCTTCGAGGCCGAGATCACCGCCGACTTCGCGGTCGGCGTGCGCCAGCAGCTCTCGTCGCTGAGCGGCAACCTACTCACCGGGCTCGTCGCCGTTGCGATCGTCAGCCTCTTGCTCATCGGCTGGCGCGTGGCGATCATCACGGCCGGCTTCATGGGCATCGTCGTGGTCGGTGCGCTCACCGGGCTCTGGGGCATCGGGTACACGCTCAACACGATCACGCTGTTCGGTCTGATCATCTCGCTCGGTCTGCTCGTCGACGACGCGATCGTCATTTCCGAGTCGATCGACGCCAACAAGGACGAACCCGATCCGTCGGAGGCCGACGAGTCGGTCGGGGTGATCCGGCGCGCCATCGACCGAGTCGGATCCGCATCGTTCGCAGGGACGCTCACGACCGTGGTCGTGTTCTCACCGATGCTCTTCGTCGGTGGCATCCTCGGCGAGTTCATCCGGCCGATCCCCGCCACGGTGATCGTCACGTTGCTCCTCTCGTTCGCGTTCTCGATCGTGTTCATCCCGTTCGTCGCCCGCTGGCTGGTGTTGCGGAGCAAGGGCGAGTCGCGGAACCCCGTGATCCGGGCGGAGAAGGCGATCGCCCGCGGCGCGGGTCGCCTCGCCGGGTACCCGTCCGGCAACGGATGGAAGGGCCGCGCCGCTGGGTTCGGACTCGCCGCCGTCGCCGTTGTCGCGATCATGGCCGGCGGCCAGATCGCCGGTGGCCTCGGCTTCTCGATCTTCCCGTCGGGCAAGGACTCCGTCGGGATGTCGGTCGGTGCCGAGTTCGACAACGGCACCACGATCGAGGAGGCCGACGAGCTGGCCCGTCAGATCGACGCCGTCGTCGTCGACGTCCTCGGCGACGAGCTCGATACCGCACAGTACGTGCGTGGCAACGAGCGCTTGATCGAGACGTTCATCGATCTCACGCCGATCGACTCCCGGTCCACGACCGCACCGCAGTTCGTCGAACGCATCGAGGAACGCGTTGCGGACATCGAGGGTGCACGCGTCACCGTGAACCAGGTCGAGAACGGCCCACCGGTGCTCGAGTTCCCGTTCGCCGCGCAGATCGACGTGACGGAGGAGACGGTGGCGGCCGGTCAGGCACTCGCCGAGGAGCTGCGCGACGACCTGCTCGGCCGTGAACTGG
>JBCBDK010000796.1:0-1645 GCA_038529675.1 Actinomycetota bacterium | reverse complement strand
CGCCGTGCTCGAGCACCTCGGTAGCCGCGCACCGCTCGGGAGCGACGTCCGACGACACGTCGAGACCTTCCTCAGCGAGGCGGAGGCGCTCGACTTCGCCGACGACGTGACGGGCGGTGGCCACGTCAGCGAGGTGCTGACGACGGCGGATGGATCGAGGCTCTCGCTGACGCTGTCCGCCGAAGCGACCCGCCTCGACCGCGTCGGTGATGCACACCACGACCTCAGCTTCGAGCATCAGGCTCAGCTCCAGAACTCCTCGACTATCACGCGCTCCAACGACGTCGGCGCGTCATTCGGTGTCAGCGTCGGCAAGACCTTCGAGATCAAGAAGGACGAGCTGGAGGTGGCGGCCAGCGGCTCGGTCACCGGCACCGGCTCCACCGCGACGTCGCGCGGCATCACCAGCGGCACGACGTCGTTTCCGAAGCGGACCCTGAGCTACGCCGGAGACACGGTCCGCTATCGAGCCGACGTCCGGACACGCGTCGAGGTCCGCTCCGACGACCCTGCACTCGCCGGCGTCGTCGAGGGACCGCTCCAGCGTGCGTCGCTCGTCGTGCCACGGGCGGATGCTGCGGCGTTCGAGGGAGCGGCTGCGGACCGCACGGGGACCGATCGTGCGGTCGACGCCGACGCCGACGCCGATCCGACCGCCGCGGCTCGAGCCGAGTCGGATCGGCGACCACCCGCCACGTTGGAGAACGGCGCCGGCCTCGGCGGCGCACATCTCGATCACGTTCGCGGTAGCGAGCGCGTCGTCGACGCTGCGACCGCGACCGTCACGAACGCCGCTCGCCTCGACCAACTCGACTTCGCGGCTTGTGAGCTCGTCCGCTCCGAATTGCAGCGTCAGCTCGGCGTCGCCGGGCTCCGCGCCCGCCAGGAAGCGCTGTTCACCACCGGGCTCGACGTCAGCGTCACCGTGCCGACGACGACCGGCCGACGCAGCATCGACGTCACGGTGACCGCCACGCCGACATCGAGCTTCACGAACGCCGGCCGGTCGTCGGGCGTCCGGCTCGGCCTCGCCGACGAGCAACGCGTCGTTCGGCAACAGAACCGGACGACGACGGGCGCCGCGTCGGCCAACGTCAGCGGCAAGGCGGGTGTGAAGGTGCCAGCCGCCAGCGTCGGAGCAGGAACCCGGCTGACCGGCTCCCGTACACGCACGGCATCCCAGTCCTCCGGCGTCTGGGCCGGCGAGACGCAGGGGTCGACCTTCACGGGCGACGATGTCGCGTTCGACACCGACGTGCGATTCGAGACCCGCGTGACCGTTCGTGACGCCGTCGGACCAGTCGTGCAGCAGGCCACGAGCACGCTGGCTGACCCGATCGACGGACGGGTCCGATTCCGTGTGCCCGAGTCGCTGACCCGGGCCGCCGACGCACCTGTCGACCCCGACGCGCCGCCGCCGGGTGCCGCCCGCCCCGGCGCCGCCGACGGTGCCGATGCCCGGCTCGACACACACTGCGACCAGGTGGTGGAGGTGCTCGGCGCACGCCAACTCCAACAGCTCGTCGCCGAGACCTCGCGACGCGCCGGGCTGGACGATGCCGCCGACGGAGCGGTCGCCAACCAGCTCCGTCTGATGACGTCACCGGAGCAGCTCCGCACGCTGCTCGGTCAGTTCACCCGACCC
>JBCBDK010000795.1:0-1648 GCA_038529675.1 Actinomycetota bacterium | reverse complement strand
TTCGTCTCGGGCGAGTACGGGCAGCGATGCCAACCCGGCCGCGGCCACCAGGACTACCGGGCCGAGCTGTGCGTGTGAGCGTCAGCCGTTCCGGCGGAGTTGGCCGGTGCCGAATCCTGATCCGGCCAACCTCGCAGTCGCGCGCAACAATCCGTCCAGCGGGACCGGCGCCTGGTCGGGACCGAGGTCGTCGACGAGGAGACGGGCGTAGCGAAGGTTGCGGCGAGCGCCTGCCCGAAGCCAACGGTGCGCCTGCGCGGCGAACGGATGGTCGTGCCACGCCGGCTGTTGCTGCAGCGTCCGAAAGGCGGTGAGGTCTCCTCGAGAGGCAAGTAGTGCTTCGAACCGGTCAGGGCCGACAGCTCGTATCAACGCGTCCTCCAGATCCTCGACGCACACGAAGAAGCCGAGATCCTCCAACTCCGCTGAGGATTGCGGTGTGCCGACGCCGCTGCGGACCAGAGCTCGCCGGACGATGTCTTCCTCACCGGCGTCGCACAGTCCTGCCACCGCCAACCCCGACCCGCCCGGTCCGAGTCGAGCGAGGTACCGCTCGAACGCGTGGGCGCCGCCCACGGGGACAACGACCACGCCCTCGGCCTCGAGATCACGCCCACGGGCTGCGGCGAGGGTCTCGAATGCGATCTGGTCGCTGATCCCCTCGACGATGACCGCGCACCGGGCCGACTCGACCGAATCCAGTGCGGTGGCCGCCGCCGACAGCTGCGCATCCGGACCATGGCGGTACCCGTCGAGCGTCGCTCGGGCGAGTCGCCGGCGTCGTTCGTCGTCCACCCCGACAGCGTCCCACGTCCGAGTGTGCGCTCGGGGCTGCGTTCACTGCGGAACCGGGGCGGGCGACGCTGCGGTCACGCCCGGCTCGGCGTGACACCCCCTCGGTAGCCTCGCTCGTATCGCCCACCACCCGGTTCTCGACGCGTTCTCGCCGGCGGTCAGTGAGTGGTTCGCGTCGTCGTTCCCGTCGCCGACGCCGCCACAGATCGAGGGCTGGCCGCACATCGGCGGCGGCGAGCACACGCTCATCTGTGCGCCGACGGGCTCGGGCAAGACGCTCACGTCGTTCCTCGCCTCGATCGATCGGCTCACCACCACGCCTCGACCCGACGAGCGCTCTCATCGGACTCGTGTGCTGTACATCTCACCGCTGCGTGCGCTCGCGTTCGACATCGAGAAGAACTTGCGGGCGCCGCTGAAGGGCATCGAACTCGCGGCGGAGCGGCTCGGTGAGTCGTTCGTCGCGCCGAACGTCGGGATGCGCACGGGCGACACGCCGTCGAACGATCGCCAGAAGCTGATCCGGCGGCCACCCGACCTGCTCATCACCACGCCCGAGTCGCTGTACCTGATGCTCACGTCGTCGGCGCGCGAGACGCTGCTCGGCGTCGACACGGTGATCATCGACGAGATCCACGCGATGGCCACCACCAAGCGCGGTGCGCACCTGGCGCTCACGCTCGAACGGCTCGAGAACCTCAAGCGTCAGGCCGAGGAGCCGAGTTTTCAGCGCATCGGCCTGTCGGCCACGCAGCGTCCACTGGAGGAGATCGCCGAGTTCCTCGGTGGCTTCGCCGAGCCCGGTACCGACGGGCAGCCTGGTCCGTTGCGACCGGTGCAGATCGTCGATGCG
>JBCBDK010000794.1:0-1650 GCA_038529675.1 Actinomycetota bacterium | reverse complement strand
CGCGGTTCGAGGAGAAGAACCTCGATGTCGTCGCCATGGACATCCGCACGCTCGACGCCGACACCCTCGCCAAGCACTACGAGGAGCACGTCGGCAAGGGCTTCTACGACGACCTCGTCGCGTTCATGAGCCGCGGCCCGGTCGTCGCCATGGTCGTCGAGGGCCCGGAGGACACCTGGGAGGTCGTGCGCAACATGATGGGCACCACCAACCCGGCCAAGGCCGCCCCCGGCACGATCCGCGGTGACTTCGGCATCCTGTTCACCGAGAACCTCGTTCACGGCAGTGACTCCCTCGCTTCGGCGGACCGCGAGATCGGGATCTTCTTCCCGAATCTGTAACGCAGTCTGTAGCCTTGAATGGTCCCGATTCCCCGGGTCGCATGCCCCTGCATGGTCAGGGTCTGGCAGGCTGACGGGATCGACGAGAACGCATCCGCGACACCGCAGACCACGTGAGAAGGAGGGCCACCGGCGCATGGCCCGCAACAACCCGCTCAGCCTCGGGCGAGATCTGGCGATCGACCTCGGCACGGCGAACACACTGATCTACTCGCGCGGCCACGGCGTCGTGCTCGACGAGCCCTCGGTCGTCGCGATCAACGCAAACGACGGCCGTCCGGTCGCTGTGGGCCTCGAGGCCAAGCGGATGATGGGCCGCACCCCGAACCACATCAAGGCGATCCGGCCGCTGAAGGATGGCGTCATCGCCGACTTCGAGGTGTGCGAGAAGATGCTGCGGTACTTCATCCAGAAGGTCCACGCCTCCAAGTGGTCCAAGCCCCGGATGGTCATCTGCGTGCCGTCGGGCATCACAGGGGTCGAGCAACGAGCCGTGCAGGACGCCGCCGAGTACGCCGGCGCCCGCAAGCCCGTCCACATCATCGAAGAGCCGATGGCTGCGGCGATCGGCGCCGACCTGCCGGTCCACGAACCGAGCGGAAACATGATCGTCGACATCGGCGGCGGCACGACCGAGGTCGCGGTCATCTCCCTTGGCGGCATCGTCACGGCACAGTCCGTTCGCGTCGCCGGCGACGAACTCGACGATGCCGTCATGCAGTACGTCAAGAAGGAGTTCTCGCTCGCGATCGGTGACCGCACCGCCGAGGAGATCAAGGTGCAGATGGGTTCCGCCTGGCCGATGGAGGAGGAGCTCACGGCCGACATCCGTGGCCGCGACCTCATCTCCGGACTCCCCCGCACGATCCAACTGACCACGGAACACGTCCGTGAAGCACTCGCGGAGCCGATCTCTGCCATCGTCGACTCGGTGAAGACCACCCTCGACAAGACGCCGCCCGAACTGGCCGCCGACATCATGGAAGACGGCATCACCGTCACCGGTGGCGGCGCGCTGCTCGGCGGACTCGACGAGCGCCTCGCGCACGAGACCGGCATGCCGATTCGCATCGCCCACGATCCCCTCTACTCGGTCGTGATCGGTTCCGGTCGAGCGCTCGAGAACATCGACGCCATGCGCGGGCTGATGTCGATGGGCGCCGAGGAGTGACGGCGGGCGCTCCGAGCACGCTGCCTCCGTTCCCATGGCGATCTACTCGGTCGGGCGACGACGCATCATCGTCGTCCTGCTGCTGACGTCCGTTCTCCTGCTGACGCTCGACCTGCGCGGCAACGCCGTGCTCGATCG
>JBCBDK010000793.1:0-1651 GCA_038529675.1 Actinomycetota bacterium | reverse complement strand
CTGCGGTGGCGCCGCCCGCTGACGCGGGTCGGTAGCCGTGACCGCGCAGGTCGTGGCCGTCGGCGAGGGCTGCGGCGTGGAGTTGGTCCCAGGCGGCGGATGCGGCAGGGTGCATGTAGCCCGAGGTGGGGCTGTAGCGCATCGCGTCGAGTGGGATCTGACCGTTGGTATAGCCGCCCCAGGAGATGTGTGACGCGACGAGTTGCTGGATGCCGTCGGGGATCGGGTAGCTACCGTCGCCGACGACACCGCTACACGCCAACCCCTGGTCGTCTCCGCCGGGCGCGATCGTTCCGTCGGAGTTGTTGTAGGTGTCGAGCCACTTGGCTTGGTACTGGCGTGGGGTGAGCACGTTGCCGGCGTCGGGGACCGGGACCGTGTCCCACGTGAGGGAGTCGGGTGCGGGGAGGTGGCCGAGGTACCAGACGACCGGCACGACGCTCACGTCACCGCCGTGCTGTTGCAGGATGAGGGTCGCCCATTCGGCGGCCTTCGCGTCCTGCGTCGCCGGTGGTGCTTGCCAGGCCCGGGGGTAGCCGCCGTAGCCAGCCCAGGTGGCGTCGATGAACTGGTAGGCGCCGGAAGCGGTGGAGCCGACGGCTTGGGCGGTGTAGTCGTTGCCGGACTCGATGGTGCGGATCGTGGCGAGCACCCGGTCGAGTTCGCCATCGAACACGATCACCGACTGTCCGGCGCAGCTCGGATGCACGACACCGCCCCCGCCGAGGATCGCTGTCGTCAACAGCAGTGCAGCGATCAGGATGGTGGAGACGATCGACGCGACCCGCCGGACGGTGCGGGTCGGTCGGGTGACGGTGTCGGCGATCGTCTCGACGGTCTTCGATCTCGTGGCCCGTGCAGCGGTGCGAGCAGCTGCTGCGAGGACCGGCATCAGTGGACCTGCACCGCGACGGCGATCCCGTCTTCGATGGTCACGGTTGCGATCCGTGTCGTGATCGTCTCGGCGTTGCGCGAGGTGACGACGTGCTGGTCGAACCGGACGGTCACCGTCGAGCCGGTGGTGTCGACGTTGCGGACGATCACCCAGGCCACTTCGCCGTACTCGATGCGGCGAGCGATCTCGGCCGGCGTGGTGGCACGTCGTTCGATCAGGTCTGCGTCGGCCAGCCGGCGGAGTTCGACGTGGGTGTTGTCCGCGGGGTCATCGAAACGCCACGACCACATCGCCACGATCAGACTGGTCGCGGTGACCTCGTCGGGTCGGGTGTCGGCGCGTGCGTGTGGGTGTCCGTCATCGACGATCGGGTCGGCGGGCACCGTCGGTCGCGCAGCGTCGAGCAGCTCGAGGATGTCGGTGGGCTCCTCGCCGTCGACATCGGTCGTCGACTCCGCGCCGACAATCGATGGCGCGTCGGCACGCTCTCGGGACGTCGACGGGACTGCCGATGTCGATGCGGCCGGTGCCAGGACCGTCGAGGATCGCACGACCATGATCGGTTCGCGATCGGACCGAGTCGTGTCGGCAGTCGACGTCTCGGAGCCGGACCGCAACGAGAGCAGCCCAACTGCTGCGATCGCAACGGCTGCGAAGACCATGAGGATGCGTCGATCGGTCATCGCCGGTCATCCGAGGTCGAGGGCGGAACCGGCGCGCATGCGCTGCTGGTAGCCGCGTCGTGATCGTCCACCG
>JBCBDK010000792.1:1110-1653 GCA_038529675.1 Actinomycetota bacterium | reverse complement strand
GTAGGTGATCGTGGCGGTGTCACCATCGATCACCACATCGGTCGGCTCCAGGCTGATGCCGCCGAAACCGCTCGCCGTTTCGGTGTATGCCTCGATGGTTCCCGCCAGCGATTCAGCGTCCTCCAGGTTCGCGGCCTTGCCGTCGAAGTCGACCGAGGAGTCGAACACCGATGACCACGCCGCTGCGGCGGCCGCTTCATCGCCATCGAAGTCGCCAGCTGAGGCGTCGTCGCCAGCATCGTCATCAGCGGCGCCGTCATCACCAGCGTCGTCCGCACCCGCTTCCACGGCGCCCACCTCGACCGACGATGGGGTCGGTGTGCTCGGGTCGCCGTCGACGGCGGCTTCGAGTTCGGCGACCATCGTGTCGACCACGAATTCGAGGCTCAGCGGGCTCGAGTGGGAGAACGCTCCGGTCAGCTCGGGTCCGGCGAAGATCTCGCGACCCTCCTGCACGGCTCGGAGATCGCGGCGGGTCGGGAGGTCCAAGATCTGCTGGAGCTCTTCGTCTCCTACGGCAACGAAGAGCTCTGGGGCGTGCCG
>JBCBDK010000792.1:0-1100 GCA_038529675.1 Actinomycetota bacterium | reverse complement strand
CCTGCATGAAGCGGCTTCGAGTGTCTTCGGAGGTGTAGGCGCCGGGTGCGTCTTCGAAGAAGAACGCCACCGACGAGGTGAGGCCTTCCCACTCCGGATGCGCTTCACGGGCTGCCACGATGTCGGCTTCGACCTCGCTGACGATCTGCGCCGCTTCGCTCTCGAGACCGAGCGCTCGGCCCAGGATCACCGTCTGCTCCTGCCACGGGGTGCCGTAGTCCTCGTAGGTGTCGGGCTGCGCAACCACCGGGGCGATCTCGGAGAGCAGCTCGTAGTCCTGTTCGGTCATGCCGGACCACACTCCGACGATCACGTCCGGGTTCAGCGCGGCGATTTGCTCGAAGTTCAAGTCGCCGGAGCTGAGGACCTCGGGCGTGGCGCCATCGAGTTCGTCTTGCGCCCACGGCCACACACCATTGGGCTGTTCGCCGTACCAGTCGCGCAGGCCGACTGGCACGATGTCGAGTGCGAGAAGGAAGTCGTGTTCGTTGAAACCGATCGAGACGATGCGTTCGGGTGCCGCGTCGATCGTGGACGAGCCGAACTTGTGCTCGATGGTGACCGGGTAACCCTCGTCTGCCGGCTCTGATGCTTCGTCTGCAGTCGCTTCCTCGGCGGTGCTCTCACTCGACTCGTCCGCTTCGGCGGAGGCGTCCTCGTCGGATGCTTCGGTTGCGTCGTCGGCAGCGGTGTCGAGTTCGGGCTCCGACGCCGTCGACGACTCGCTGTCGGCGGCCGAGGTGGTGCTCGGTTCGGCGGATTCTTCGGCGGCATCGGAACCGCAGGCGGCGACGGCGAGGCCAGCGACAGCGAGAGCGGCGAGGGCTCGGTGTGGGAGGTGGGTGCGCATCAGTCGTTCTCGTTCAAGGGGATTTTGGTGAAGTCGGCTGCGGCGGGGACCGCGTCATTGCAGGCAGCGATCAGTTCGTCGGCCATGCACCGAGCGGCCACGTCGGCGGCGACGCAGTCGAGGGTGGCCTGATAGCGGCGATCGTTGGCGCTGATCGCCAACGTCGTGACGCCCAAGGCCTCATCGGGTCGGACGGTTGCGTTCATGGCGTCGTCGGGGAGCCCTTCCGGGCCGGCCCGGTCGAGCACGT
>JBCBDK010000791.1:0-1653 GCA_038529675.1 Actinomycetota bacterium | reverse complement strand
GTGCTCGCGGACTGGGTGCTGGAAGCGGCGCGCGACGGCCGGGCGGTCGCCGACCTGATGCAGGCCGGCCGCCACGTGCTCACCCGTGCCGACGTGATGGTCGGCGTGCCCGAACTGCTCCACCAGGTCCAGATCGAGGCGACGTTCCCCGATGGCACGAAGCTCGTCACGCTGCACGAACCGATCGGCGGTCCGGTCCCCGACGGCGACGAGCCGCTCGTCCCAGGCGAGGTCGTCGGCCCCGACGGCACCCCCGCCGGGGGTGACCCGATCGAGATCAATGCCGGCCGACCGGTGACGACGCTCCGGGTGGAGAACGCCGGCGATCGCCCGATCCAGGTCGGTTCGCACTACCACTTCGCCGAGGCCAATCCGTCGCTGGCGTTCGACCGCGATGTCGCGCGCGGGCATCGGCTCGACATCCCGGCCGGCACGGCGATCCGCTTCGAGCCGGGCATCTCGCTCGACGTCGACCTCGTCCCGCTCGCCGGCCAACGCGTCGTCGCCGGGCTGCGCGGCGACGTCGGGGGACAGCTCGACGCTGCACCCATCGACGAGGGGAGCGGGGCGTGAGCACGATCGACCGCGCCCGGTACCGGGCGCTGTTCGGCCCGACGACCGGCGACCGCATCCGCCTCGCCGACACCGACCTCTGGATCGAGGTCACGGACGATCACTGCGTCGGCGGCGACGAGGTCGTCTTCGGCGGCGGCAAGGTCATCCGCGAGTCGATGGGTCAAGCGGTCACCACGCGGGCCGACGGCGCGTGCGACACCGTGATCACGGGTGCGGTCGTGCTCGACCACTGGGGTGTGGTGAAGGCCGACATCGGCATCGTCGACGGGCGCATCGTCGGGATCGGCAAGGCCGGCAACCCGGAGACGATGAGTGACGTCGACCCGGCGCTGGTGATCGGTCCGTCGACCGAGGTGATCGCCGGCAACGGCCGCGTCGTCACCGCCGGAGCCATCGACTGCCACGTCCACCTCATCTGCCCGCAGCAACTGGACGAAGCGCTCGCTGCCGGCATCACCACGATCGTCGGCGGCGGCACCGGGCCCGCCGAAGGCACCAAGGCCACGACGGTGACCGGCGCCTGGCACCTCGAGCGCATGCTCGAAGCGCTCGATCACTGGCCGATCAACGTCGCGCTGCTGGCCAAGGGCAACACGGTGTCGTCCGACGCACTGTGGGAGCAGTTGCGGTCGGGAGCGGCGGGCTTCAAGCTGCACGAGGACTGGGGGACCACACCGGCGGCGATCGACGCATGCTTGCGCGTCGCCGACGCGTCGGGGGTCCAGGTGGCGATCCACACCGACACGCTCAACGAGGCCGGATACGTCGAGTCGACGCTGGCTGCGATCGACGGACGATCGATCCACACGTTCCACACCGAGGGAGCGGGTGGCGGGCACGCACCGGACATCATGACCGTCGCCTCGCATCCGAACGTGCTGCCGTCATCGACCAACCCGACGCGGCCACACACGGTCAACACGATCGACGAACACCTCGACATGTTGATGGTGTGCCACCACCTCAACCCGTCGGTGCCCGAAGACCTGGCCTTCGCCGAGTCGCGCATCCGCCCGTCGACCATCGCCGCCGAGGATCTGTTGCACGACCTCGGTGCGATCTCGATGATCGGGTCCG
>JBCBDK010000790.1:0-1658 GCA_038529675.1 Actinomycetota bacterium | reverse complement strand
CATCTCGCCGGTTCGCTCGCGAGCGATGCCGTGCGCTCGGACCAACCGCTGCTGGACGGCGCGCAACACGAGAACGAGCGGGAGCGCGACCGTGAACGCCACCAGGGCCAGCACCCAGTCGTAGGCCACCATCACCGCCGCGACGATGACGACCACGGTCGTGCTCCGCAGCCACGCCATGCCGCCCCACTGGAAGAACTGCGCGAGCGTCTCGATGTCCGACGTCACCCGGGCGACCAACCCACCGCGCCGTTCCTCGCCATGGTCCGCGAGGCTCAGCCGGTGGATGTGCCCGATGAGCCGCTCGCGCAGGTCGTACAACGCGCGCTCGCTCCGATCGCCGAGCCGGAGTGCCGCCCATCGGAAGGCCAGCCCGGAGAGCACGACCGCCACGGCGGCGACCAGCGCGAGCTGGGCGACGGCGCCGACCGCAACGTCGTCGCGCCCCACGATGTGATCGTCCACCGCACGTTGGATGAGGATCGGCACCACGACGCGCCCGACCGCACCGACCGCGGCGAGCAGGAAGGTGATGACCAGCCCGCGTCGGAGCACGGGCACCTCGATCAATGCTCGGCGGATCGTCGCCGTCGCCGAGCTCGAGGAGTCCGTGGTGAATGCGCGCGTCGACGCGTCGCTGATCGTGCGGTCACTCGAGTCGTCATCGCGTTCGTCGTCGGACCGAGGCGGCGTGGGCGAGCCGGTTCTGTCGGCGAGGGTCATGCCCTGCTCCGATCGGCCTCGAACGCCTCGACCAGCTCACGGTAGGCCGGCGCCTCGTCGACGAGCCGCGCGTGCGGACCGTGCGCGACGAGCCGACCGGCGTCGAGGAACGCGACCGCATCGGCGAGCGCGATCGTCGACGGGCGAGATGCGATCAGCAGCACCGTCGTGTCGGCCAATTCGCCGCGGAGGCGTTCGAGCACCGTCGCCTCGGTCGCCGGGTCGAGTGCGGAGGTGGTGTCGTCGAGCACGAGCAGACTCGGCCGATCCACGACGGCCCGCGCCAGCGCCACACGCTGGCGTTGACCACCGCTCAGGCTGATGCCGCGTTCGCCGACGATCGTGTCGATCCCGTTGGGCAGGTCTGCCACGAAGTCGGCTGCGGCGACCTCCAACGACTGCCACACCCGCTCGTCGGTCACCTCGCGCCCGAACGCCACGTTCTCCTTGATCGTGCCGGCGAGGAGGAACGCCTCCTGGAAGACGATCGCGCGAGGCCCCGCGGCCACACCGACGGTGCCGTGCGTCGGCGCGGCGAGACCGATCGCGAGTTCGGCGAGCGTGCTCTTGCCGGCTGCGGTCGGACCGACCAAGGCCGTGATCGCGCCCGTCGGGATCGAGAGATCGATGGTGTGCACAACGGCGAGGTCGGTGCCCGGATAGGTGAACGTGACCCGGTCGAATACGAGACCGGTACCGGCTGGCGCGACCACGAGGTCGGCGGCGGGATCGGGCTCGACCGGTTCGTTCGTCACCTCCTGGACGCGTAGCCATGCGGCCATCGACCGCGGCAACTCCGAGAGCGCGTAGCCGATCAGCCGAAGCGGGAGTGAGATGAGCCCGAAGAGGAAGATGACGCTGGAGAACTCACCGATCGTCACGTCGCCGGTGTCGACGCGCATCGCACCGAGGACGACCAGGCCGATGTTCGCGAG
>JBCBDK010000789.1:0-1663 GCA_038529675.1 Actinomycetota bacterium | reverse complement strand
GGGGTGGGGTGCTACCGGTCGCGTGCGGCCGGTCCAGCGGTCGAGGATGTCGCGGGTGGGCTTGCGGTCCTTCACGACGCTGAGATGTCGTGCGCGGTGAAGCGAGGGATGGGTGTGGCGATCCCAGCCGCCTTCGACGTCGGGCCAGTTGGTTGTCACGTCCTTGAGCGCGGTTCGGGCGTCGCCGTTGCGGACGGCGATGGCGATCGCCAGCGCTCGCGGTGGCTCGACGCCACTCGCTCGACAGATCGCGACCACCGTGGCCGGCTCGAGGTCTAGGCCAGCCGCCAGGGACGCGACCTTCGCCGGCTCGGCGTGTTGACGGATGCGTCGTTGGACGAGGCGGATGTCGTCGATCTGTCCGTTCGCTTCGACAGTCGGCTCCAGGTCACCGCCGGGTCGCTCGACCAGTGGCGCGAGTTCGTCGACGTCGGCGGCAGGGTCGATGTCGGCGATCGCGTTCCGGACGTCCGACACGCCGAACAACGCCGGGCGTTCGGCGTCCTCGACGGTTGATGACAGCGCGCTCGCGATCGTCTCGATGTCGAAGTTCAGGTGGTGCATGAGCCGACCGATCTGACTTGCGGACTTGCCCGACTCGGCGAGGATCGCTGCGGTCGTGGCCGCTCGTCGGGGATCGAACACGAGGGGCATGAGGCGCTGGCGCTGGTCGGGTTCGAGGTCGGCGATCATCGCCTTGAGGAAGCGTCGCTGTTCGATGTCGACGACGTCGGCGGGCGCGTCGGGAGGGTTTCCGGGAATGCCTGGGAGTGACATCTCCTCGTACTCGGGCGCCGGCTTGGAATCGGGAACTGCTGGGATCGCCTCGGAGGCCGGCGCGGGTCTCGCCTGGGAACGGATGGGAACGACATCGGCCACCTGTCGAATGGAGGCTCGGTCGACGAGGTCGGGTGCGAGTTCGACGCCGAGGTCGACTTCGAGGCTCTCCACGAGTCGGGAGGTCGTGGTGAGCACCTGCTCGGCCGCCCGGCGGATCGTGTCGATATCGCCGTGGGCCCACACCGTGATGTAGGGCACGGAGTAGGCGCCACTGTCGAGCCCGACGGTCTGAGCGAGGAGGTATGCGACTGACTCGGCTTCGACTTCTTTGACGTGCCGGGTGAGGTTGGTGCGGTGTTCGTGGTCGAGTTCGACGTGACCCCACTCGTGCAGGAGTGTCTTGAGCGCCTGGGGCGGTTCCAGCGCGTCGGCGACGAGAACGGTCCGGTCGGCCCACGACGTGAGTCCGTTCCACTTCTCGGTCGCACTGCGGGTGTGCCGGTTGACGGTGTAGCCGTCGTCTTCGAGGCGTCCGGCGACGGCCTGCCAGACGTGTTGCCATCGGTTCTCGCCGGTCAGCAGTTCGGGCATCACTCGCTCGCCGATGGCAGGCGGGTCGACGAGTTGGCCTTGGTGGAAGACCTTGACGGTTCGGAATCCTCGGAGTCGGCGGACGGTCGTCTCTTCGCCGGTGTCATCGTCGACCTCGGCCGAGCGGGCGGTCATCGGCGCAAGGATCGCGAGGCCCTTCTCGCCCTTCGCGACCTGGCAGGTGCCACCGTCGACGGCGGGGATGGTCTTCCAGGTCTTGTAGCTGGCGACGTGTCCCTCGGCGCCCTGCAGTGCGAGGAGGAGCTGGTTGTTGGGCGAGTAGCGATGGAAG
>JBCBDK010000788.1:0-1663 GCA_038529675.1 Actinomycetota bacterium | reverse complement strand
GTCGTCGAGTCGGCCATCGACGTCGCCGACCAGGAGCGGATCGCCGAGGGCGACACGGTCGACGTCGAGTTCCCCGACGGCACGATCGTCACGGGAACGGTGACCGACATCGCGAACTCGTCGACGCTCGACCCGACGAATCCCGACGCGGCGCCGACGTTGGCGGTCGAGATCGCCCTGACCGACGTGCCTGCCTCAGCAGCCGAACTGAACGAGCTCGACGTCGAGGTCAAACTCGTCGACGAGCTGGCCGCAGGCGCGACGGTCGTGCCGGTGAGCGCACTCGTCGCACGGGGCGATGGCACCTTCGCCGTCGAGGCAGTGACGACCGACGGCACGCGCTTCGTCGAGGTCGACCCGGGGATGTTCTCCGACGGCCTCGTCGAGGTCGCTGGTATCCAAGCCGGCGCGCAGGTGGTGGTCCCGTGAGCACACCACTCCTCCATGACCGCCTCGACCGACCGCACGACTCGGTGAGCGCCGAGGGACGCACCGCACGTACCTCCACGACGGGACCGTCGGCACTCGAGATGTGCGATGTCGTCAAGGAGTACCCCGGGCACCCGCCAGTGCGTGCGCTCGACGACGTCTCCGTGCGCATCGACCACGGCGAATTGGTCGCCGTGGTCGGGCCGTCCGGGAGCGGCAAGTCGACCCTGCTCAACGTGATGGGCACGCTCGATCGTCCGACCACGGGTGTGGTCAGTGTGGACGGCACGGACACGGCGACGCTGAGCGACAAGCAAGTCGCGGGCGTCCGCGCCCGACGGATCGGGTTCGTGTTCCAGCAGTTCTTCCTGCTGCCGGGGATGTCCGCGATCGACAACGTCGCCAACGGGCTCCTCTACAGCGGAGTCGCCCTTCGCGAGCGTCGTGAACGGTCGGTGATCGCGCTCCAACGCGTCGGGCTCGGGCATCGCCTCGGGCACCCTCCGAACCACATGTCGGGCGGCGAACGGCAGCGGGTCGCGATCGCTCGAGCGCTCGTGCACGAGCCGGCGTTCGTGCTCGCCGACGAGCCGACCGGCAACCTCGACTCCAGGTCGACCGGTGCCGTGATGGACCTGATCGGGACGCTGCACGACGACGGTACGACCATCGTCGTCATCACCCACGACACGTCGATCGCTGCGTCGCTGCCACGGCAGGTGTCGGTGTTCGACGGCCGAATCGACTCGGACTCCGCGCTCCACACGCAGCAGGCAGACGACGGGAGCGGACGATGACGGCGGCACATCACGCAGTGGGCGCGAGCACGCTCCGCCCGGTCGACGTGCTGCGCGTCGGCGCATCAGGTCCGCGGGCACGGACGACGCGGACCGCCCTGTCGGCCCTCGGCGTCTCGATCGGCATCGCGGCGATGGTCGGCGTGCTCGGTCTCAGCGAGTCGTCGAAGTCGGCGCTGCTCGACGAGATCTCGGCGCTCGGCACCAACCTCCTCACGATCGAGCCGAGTACCGGCTTCGGCGGAGGTGACGGCGAACTGCCCGACACCGCCGTCGGCAGCCTCGAGCGACTCGACGGTGTCCAGAACGCCGCCGCCGTGTATCCGGTCGAGGCCGATGTGCTGAGGAACGAGTTCGTCGACCCTGGCGAGACCGGTGGGCTGAGCGTGCTCGCCGCCGACGCCGAACTCCTCGACACGCTGAACGGCTCGATCGCC
>JBCBDK010000787.1:0-1663 GCA_038529675.1 Actinomycetota bacterium | reverse complement strand
CTCAGGTCGAGTCTTGACGATACTTGAACTGTGGCGATGGTGGTCGACGACGCGCGTACGACGGTGCGTGCGAATCCTGAACCGCTGATCTCGCGCGTCCCCTACCTCCCCGGCCTCGACGCGATGCGAGCGCTCGCAGTGGTCGCGGTGATGCTCTACCACGCGAACAGCGACTGGATGCCGGGCGGCTATCTCGGCGTCGAGATGTTCTTCGTGATCTCGGGGTACCTGATCACGCTGCTCGTGATCGCCGAGCGGGAACGGACCTACCGAGTGTCGCTCCGCGACTTCTGGATCCGACGCGCACGGCGGTTGTTGCCAGCGCTCGCCGTCCTCCTCGTCGGCGTGACGATCTGGACCGTGCTCTTCGAACGCGATGCCGTCGGCCAACTCCGTGGCGACGTGATCGCGGGCGTGTTCTACGGCTCGAACTGGTACCAGCTGTGGGTCGGTCTGGGCTACACCGCCGACGGCGACTTCGCGCCGCTGCGCCACCTGTGGAGCCTCGCGGTGGAGGAGCAGTTCTACCTCGTGTGGCCGTTGGTGATGGTGCTCCTGCTGCGCAAGCACGGGTCGAGGCGGATCGCGCTCACGAGCCGTTGGCTCGTCGGGGTCGCCCTCGGTCTGACCGCGCTCACGGCACTTGCGTACCACCCGGGCGTCATCGGTGAACCGAGCCAGACGCCCGACGCCTACTGGTCGGTGTTCGGACAACCGATCTCGAAGCTCGACTTCGCCTACATCGGGTCGTTCTCGCGAGCGTCCGGGATCCTGCTCGGCGCTGCGCTCGCCATGGTGTGGCGACCGTATGCGCTCCGGCGATCGACCGTCGGAACGGCGCACCGCGGGATCGACCTCATCGCAGCGCTCGCACTCATCGGGTTCGGCTGGATGACCTTCAACGTCCCACTGGTCACCGATGCCGGGGCAGCGAACGGCACGCTGTTCCGCGGTGGGATGCTCGCCGCCTCGCTGCTCACGCTCGTCGTGATCGCCGCGGTCGCACACCCGACCGCACGGATGAACGTCATCCTCGATCGCAACCTGCTCCGCTGGATCGGGACCCGCTCGTACGGGCTGTACCTGTACCACTGGCCGGTGTACCAGGCGATCCGAGGCATCGCCGGGAACAAGCTGACGTTCGGCCAGTTCGCGTTCGCGATGGTCGTCACCGTCGTGCTGGCCGAGGCGTCGTACCGGCTCGTCGAGACGCCGGTGCGCGAGCGCCGTTTCGTCGCCACCTGGCGCGGATACATCGGCCGATCGCACCGCGCCCGGCGTGGCGCACTCGCCGGCGGCGCGGTGCTGGCTGCGACCTCGCTCTTTGCCGGTGCGACCCTGGCGACCGCCGATGTGCAGGTGAACGAGATCGAGCAGTCGTTCCAGGCTGCCGACGATGACGTCGTCGACCTGACCGCGCTGGCCGAAGGCGACGGTGACGGCGCCACCATCGACCGCTCCGACCTGGTCGTGCCCGATGGCGACTCGCGGTCGGTGGAGCGTTCGGCGACCACGCCGGCTGCCCCCACGACCGCTGCGCCCACCACCGTGGCGCCGACCACGTCACCGGGGTCGTCCGTGCCCGCCGCCACGTCGGCAGATGCCGGCACGTCGACCGAGACCGACGAGTCGGGCGCTGCACCGTCGACGACCCTCGCGTCGG
>JBCBDK010000786.1:0-1667 GCA_038529675.1 Actinomycetota bacterium | reverse complement strand
CCGGGTCGGAGGAAGTACGCGTGCAGCGAGTGCACGTGCCGACCCGGCTCGTCGATCGTGCGGGCGGCTGCCACGAGCGCCTGCCCGGCGACCTGGCCGCCGAACACCCGCACGCGGTCCTCGTCGGTCGACGCCCCCCGGAAGATGTTGACCTCGATCGCCTCGAGGTCGAGCAGCTGGACGAGGTCGTCGAGCGCGGCCTGATTCTGCTCGGGCGAGATCGTCGGCGTGGGAGGCGGAGCGGCGCTGGTCATGTCGGACTCCATGTTGGCATGCCGCACCTGCGTACAGTCGGCCCCATGGAGCAACTGGGCCTCAGCAATGACGAACTCCTCACCACGACACGAGCGGTCCGGAAACGGCTCGACTTCGAGCGCGACGTGCCCGACGAGGTGATTCGCGACTGCGTCCGCATCGCGATGCAGTCGCCGTCGGGCTCGAACAACATGACGATGCGGTTCGTCGTCGTCAAGGACGCCGAGAAGCGTGCGGCGATCGGCGACGTCTATCGCCAGTGCTGGGACATGTACTCCCAATCGCCGATGTTCGCCGGCGCGATCAAGAAGGAGACCGACGCGGAGCAGGCACAGCAGGACCGCGTGACCGATTCGGCCACGTACCTCGGCCACCACATGGGCGAGGCGCCGGCACTCGTCATCGCCTGCACCGAGTCCGGCAGGGTCGACGGTCAGCCGGCGATGGTGTCGGCGTCGATGATGGGCAACTGCCTCCCGGCCATGTGGAGCTTCATGCTCGCTGCCCGGTCGCGCGGCCTCGGCACGGCCTGGACCACGATCCACCTGATGATGGAGCAGCAGGTGGCCGACATCGTCGGCATCCCGTTCGACGGCGTGCAGCAGGCGTGCCTGAGTCCGCTCGCCTACACCAAGGGGACCGACTTCAAGGCAGCGATGCGCCCCGAGCCCGACTCGATCATCCACTGGGACGCCTGGACAGGGTGAGCGGACTCTCCGCGGGCCGACGCGCCCAGGCGCTCGCGACCAAGGGGTTCATGCCGCCCGATGAGGGCGATGCCCTCTGGGCCGCAGCCGATGCGGCGTGCGCCGAGCACGCTGCGGTTCCTCTGCTCGAACTGGGGTCCTACTGTGGTCGCTCGACGGTCTGGCTCGGCGACGTCGCCGAACGGCACGGGCGAATCCTCTATGCGCTCGACCACCATCGTGGCTCCGAGGAGAACCAGGCCGGCTGGGAGCACCACGATGCCGAGTTGGTCGACCGACGGCTCGGACGGATGGACACGCTGCCCTCCTTCCGGGCAACGATCCACGACGCAGGGCTCGAGGACTCCGTCGTCGCACTCGTCGGCAGGGCCCCGCTGATCGCAACTGCCTGGCAGACGCCGCTCGCGTTCCTGTTCATCGACGGCGGCCACGGCGAGGAACCGGCGCGACTCGATCACGACCTGTGGACGCCGCACGTGGTCCCGGGCGGCGTGCTCGCCATCCACGACGTGTTCCCCGACCCCGCCGACGGCGGTCGGCCGCCGTACGAACAGATCTACCGACCGGCGGTCGAGTCGGGTCGGTTCGAGGAGATCGGTGCAACCGGGTCGCTGCGCGTGCTGCGTCGCCGATTCGACTGACGCCTCCCCAGATCTCGGTCGGTTCTCGTGAGGTTCGTGCGTGTCTGGCACCACACAACCTCAC
>JBCBDK010000785.1:0-1671 GCA_038529675.1 Actinomycetota bacterium | reverse complement strand
GGGAGCGGATTGAGTGGGCCGGTGCACGGGTACGAACCGAGCACGCGTCGACAAATGACAGTCGTTGAACCACGGACGCAAGCGGAGTTCGGCGCCGCGGGAGTTGCCGTAGATCAAGGTGCCGTGCCCCTCGCGTTGTTGTCGCAGCAGGTCGGCTGGCGCCAGGGGCACTTCTCGCACCGAGTCGGTCCGGGTGCGTTGGCCCCAGCCGTTGGCGTCGCGACTGATCGAGGTCTGGGTCTGTTCAATGTTGCCGAGCAGTTTCGACGCGAGGTCCAAGGTGACGGTGTCCTTGACGCCGGTCAACAGCAGCAGTGCTCGGTGGTTGTTGATGATCGTGTTCGCATCGTTGGTGCCGTAGCGGGTGTGAAGCTGCGACAGGTCCTGCACGACCGAAACGAGCTGCATTCCCTGCGACGCAACAGTCGATGCGATTCCGCCAAGGTTGTTGATCGGTGCGATGTTCGGAAGCTCGTCCAAGATGGCAAGGACCTTGCGGTCGAGAGATCGACCATTGGTGAGCACCCACGCGTATGCGGCGTCGATGAACTGCTTGATGACCATGTTGAACACCACTCGAAGCCGTTCCTGATTGGCCGGTGGCGCAACGAGGTACAACGTGTTTGGTCGACCGTCGAAGAACGCAGCAGGCGTGAAGTCGGTCGTCTCGGCCGCAGCGGAGACGTTCGGGTCGAGGTATGCAGCGACGATCAGCCGGGCGGTCGAGAAGATGTTGGCGAGCGTCTTGCGGTCGTCTTCGAAGATCCCCCGGAAGAACTCGAGCGCCTCGATCGACGGAAGCTGCTCGAGGATCTCCTCGACGTGTTCGTGAACGTGCTGCGCAATCCACCGCAGCACGGTCCGCATCGACCCCGACGAGTTCGACGCCGCGTACAGGTAGCAGCCGAGCAGCGACTCGGCGGACTCGTAGAAGAACTTGTTGTCCCCGTCCGCGGCGCCGTCGGCTGATGCGCCGGCGCGGGTGAGGTCGAACGCCGTGGCGAGCGCACCCTGCCAGGTGGTGGCGTTCGACAGCGGCGACCAGCTGGCCCGGACGATCCGGGGCCGGAGTCGGGCGTGGCGCAGGTCGTCACGGTCAAGTTGGTCGAGATCGGTGTCGGGATGCGAGCCGAGGACATTGGTCGGGTCGAACACCCAGCAGTCACCGTCGAGCTGGGACCGCCAACCGATCGTGTCCGCCACCAAATCGTCCTTCACCGACACAGCGATGACGGCCTTGTCGTCGGCTTCGAGGATCGCCGGCACCGCCAGGCCCGTGGTCTTATGCGTCTGGGTCGCACCAACGACAAGGAGGCTGTGACGAGACTCGACGGCGAGGAGCGAGCGATCGTGGACGCCGAGCCGGACCCCGCCCGTGCGGGCCGCACGCCGAAGCGTTCGGGTGTCCCGGCGCCGGGCCCATCCGCCAGCGCCGCGCCGACGGTCAGAAAACGCTCGGCTCGCTACGACGATTGCTCCGAATGTGAGCGCAGTGAGGATCGCCGTGGTCGCCCACCACAGCCCGGCCGAGGCGATCTGGTTCCGAAGCTCAGGTGGGTACGCGGCCGATGGTTCCCAGCCGACCGACGGGAGCCGGACGAGCGCGTCGAGGTGATCGTCGATCGGAATCCAACTTCGTGACGAGATCGCCGTCGAGACGATTGGCGTGCC
>JBCBDK010000784.1:0-1672 GCA_038529675.1 Actinomycetota bacterium | reverse complement strand
GAATTCGGGGGCGGCCGGGCAGCGAATCGGGACCGCTCCGCGAGGGTCTCAGGTGAGGGCGTTGACCAGTTGTTGGGGCGGGCCGCCGGTGACGCCGTTCATGCCGGTGTTGCCGCGGGCGTCGGCGAGCAGGCCTTCGACGACGGCGCCGAGTGCGGTCGGATCCTCGACTGGGTCGACCGACGGGCCGCGGACCCAGGGCTCGGCGACGGCGAGGAACTCGCCCGACGCCTCGAACACCCGGCCGGTCACCCCGGCAGCCTCCTCCGAGCACAACCACGTCACGATCGGGGCGATCCACTTGGGCGATCGGGACTCGCGTTCCTCGTCGGTCTCCGGTGCGGGGCCGAGCCCCTCGGTCATGCGGGTCAGCGCGACCGGCGCGACCGCGTTGACCGTGACGCCGTAGCGGGCCAGCTCGAGTGCGGCGATGTTCGTGAACGAGGCGATCCCCGACTTGGCTGCGCCGTAGTTGGTCTGGCCCGGATTGCCGTAGATGCCCGACACCGACGAGGTGTTGACGATGCGGCCCGACACCGACTCGCCCGCCTTGGATCGCTCACGCCAGTACGCGGCGGCGTGGCGCGCCGGCGCGAACGTGCCCTTGAGGTGGACGTGGATGACGGCGTCCCACTCTTCCTCACTCATGTTGGCGAGCATCCGGTCCCGGAGGATCCCTGCGTTGTTGACCACACCGTGGAGGTCACCGAACACGTCGATGGCTTGATCGATCATCCGCTTGGCACCACCCCAGTCCGCGACGTTGTCCCCGTTGGCGACCGCGTCACCACCCGCCGCGACGATCTCCTGCACCACGTGGTCGGCGGGCCCGAGGTCGCCGCCCGTTCCGTCGACGGCACCGCCGAGGTCGTTGACGACGACCTTCGCACCGTGCCGGGCGAGGCTCAGCGCGTGTTCGCGACCGATACCGCGGCCGGCTCCGGTGACGATGACGACGCGTCCTTCACACAGCTTGCTCATGAGCCCTGACCGTAGGCTCGCGGACGTGGGCGCAAAGAAGTCGACGCGACGGGAAGCGCTCGGAACGATGGCCGCTGCGGGAGCAACGGTCGGTGTCGGCTGGTGCTGCGGCGACCACGTGATCGGGGCGCTCGAGCCCGCGCTCGACCGCAGCGACGGTTCGGGCGGCGCCGAGCCGACTACGACCCGACGCTCCCCGCTCGCCGTACAGGTCGCGCCCGGACTCTCGATCCATCCGCGGTCCGAGTGGGGCGACGACCTCCCACCCCGCGGCCCGATCAAGGGCGACGACGTCCGCTTCCTGCTCATCCACCACACGGCGACCGACGTCGCCGCCCACGACCCTCGTCGCGTCATTCGGAGCGTCTACGCGTTCCACACGGGCACCCAGAAGCGCTGGCCCGACGTCGCCTACCACTTCTTCGTCGCACCCGACGGCAGCGTCTGGGAGGGTCGCGCCGGCTCGCTCGACGGCCCGGTCGAAGCGAGCGCGACCGGCGGCAACCAGGGCTTCGCGCAACTGGTGTGTCTGATCGGCAACCACGTGACGCGTCCTCCCACCGCCGCCGCGCAAGACAGCCTCGTCCGCGTCCTTGCGTGGCTGGCCGACCGCTACCGACTCGGTGTCCACCGCAGCGCGTCGGCGACGTTCGTGTCCCGCGGCTCGAACCGCTACCCCGCCGGGAACACC
>JBCBDK010000783.1:0-1690 GCA_038529675.1 Actinomycetota bacterium | reverse complement strand
GGGTGCGGCGATCAGCCAGCGACAGCCCGACTGTTTGAGCGCGTAGGCGAGCTCGTGCGTCCGGTACGCCGGGTTGACGTTGACGAGGATGACGCCGATGTGGGCGGTCGCGTACTGCACGAGTGTCCACTCGGCGTAGTTCGGGCTCCACAGCCCGACCCGATCCCCGGGCCGGAGCCCGGCCGCGTACAGACCCGACGCCAGCGTCCAGACCCGGTCGGCGAACTCGTCGTAGGTCCAGCGGATGCCCTGATGGCACGACACGAGCGCCTCTCGCTCGCCGTGCTCGGCCACCGCTCGGACGAAACTCTCGTCGATCGTGAGGTCGAGCAGCGGGACGTCGGTCGGTCCGGTTGCGATGGACGGTGCTCCCATGCGAATCCCCTTTCGCCGTGGGCCCTCATGGGCGCCGGTGCAGCATCGCTAGCGTAGCCACGATGCCGAGTCACGGAGGGCCGACCCGCACCGGGTCCCACCGCTGGCGCGGCCTCGTCGCTCGCTCGGGCGCCTGGCTCGACGCTCGAGTGTCCGTCGGTGAGGCGATCGCACTCGTCGTGTTCTTCCTCGCGGTGTGGGTCGGCAAGTGGGTGTCCGACGACGGCTACATCTACCTCACCTACGTGCAGAACCTGGTGGACAACGGTGATGGAGCGGTCTTCAACGCCGGGGAGCAGGTCGAGGCGTACACCAGCGTGGCATGGTTCTCGCTGCTGTCGTTGCTCGCGGCGGTCGCCCCGCGATCGTGGCTGGGTCTGCCCGAGCTGACGCTGCTTCTGAGTGTTGCCGTCTCGATCGGTGCTGCGTGCCGATGGCCGGCGGTGGAACGCCGGGCGACCGCGATCCGCTCGTCGGCGGGGCGCACGATCGTCTGCGTGCCCCTCGCGCTGATGGCGGCGACGTACGTGTTCCGCTCGTTCGCCACATCGGGCTTGGAGACGCCGCTGCTGTTCCTGTGGGCGATCACGACGATCGGGTGGCTGTGGTCGTTCGAGCCGAACACACGCCGGCTTGCGTTTGCCGCCGGTGTCGCGCCGATCGTCCGCCCCGATCTCGCGTTGGTGTCGTTGATCCTCGTCGCGCTCGTCGCGTGGCGGTGGGCCAGGGCACGTCGGGCAGGAGGTGCCGCAGCCGCATCGAACCGGGACGCCGCCGCACTCGTCGCGCTCGCCGCGGTGCCGTTGGCGGTCACGACACTCGTCCGCGTCATGGTGTACGGGCAACTGCTCCCGAACACGTACTACGCCAAGACCGACGCCGGCCAGGGGGCGAGCCAGGGCCTCCACTACCTCGCCGACATCGCGTGGCGCTACGGCCTGCCGGTCGTGCTTGCGGCAGCAGTCGCCACGATCGTCGTCCCGGTGGTGACGGCGGGTGGGCTGGCGGGCATCGATGCCGGCGGGCGTGCTCGGCTACGACGTCGCCTCCTGTTGGCGGCGATCGCCACGGTGACCGCGATCTACGTGGTCGTGATCGGGGGCGACTTCATGCACGGCAGGTTCTGGATCACGCCGTGGCTCTTCCTCCTGGGGATGCTCGCTGGTGCAGGAACCGACGTGGCCTCATGGGCCGTGGCCCGGCGGAGCACGTCGCCGGGTCGGCTGCTCGGTCCGTCGGTCGGTGTCGTCGTCACAGCGGTGCTCCTCGTGACGATCCTGCCGATGGGCTCGCGCCAGCGTGCCGCCGACGGGGG
>JBCBDK010000782.1:396-1691 GCA_038529675.1 Actinomycetota bacterium | reverse complement strand
CGCGCCGCGCGTGACGGCCTCGCTCGGAATCGACAGCGCGTCGGCGAGTTCCAGATCGGGGCCCTCGAGCCGGAGCCCCATCCGGTCGAACCCTGCGGTCGCACGGAACGGGCCCGTCACCAGCCGGTCGAGGGCTCCGGCGACGAATCGGTGTTCCTGCGGACCGGGCACGATCCGGATCACGACCGGGCGCGCTGCGTCGCCCGGGCCGGTGGCGAGGGTCGGCGGGTCGATCACCCCGTCGAGCTCGCGGGCGACCCGGGGGCGATCGACCGCCAGCTCGGTGTCGACGTCCACCACGCCGCCGCCACGCCCCGACGGTACGTGGGTTGCGGCACTGCCGAGCCACTGCCCGACACGAAGCGAACCGGCGACTGCCAGGTAGCACCAGTTCCCCGCCGGCCCGGCGCGGATGTCGAGGCGCTCACCCGAGCCGAGCGTGCGCACGCACCAGCCGGTGTGTCGGTGCCCGGCCTGATCGACGAGGAACGAGCCGCCGACCACCGACACGGTGACGGCGGCAACGGTGCATTCGACGCCGAGCCCGCCCGCCGACACCTCGACGAGCGGTGCGCCGGTGTCGTTCCCCACCGCAGCATTCGCCAGCGCGGCCGACCGGCGGTCCATCGGGCCCGACGCCGGAATCCCGAACCGACGGTGTCTAGGCCGACCGACGTCCTGGATCGAGACCATCGGCCCCGCCGACACCACCGAGAGGATCGCCGGTGCGTCGGTCACCGCAGTGCCTCGAGTCGCTCGAACTCGGCTCGGTCGATCCGCTCGAACTCGATCCGATCACCGACGTCGAAGCGCACCGGTCGCGTCTCGTCCGCGGTGAAGATCGGCGCAGGGGATCGCCCGATGACGGACCAACCGGTCGGCATGGTGAGCGTGGTGACGAGGCACTGTGCGTCGGCGACGATGACACTGCCGGCGGGAACGTCGCGAACCGGTGTCGGCTTCCGGGGCACGCGAATCGCCTCGGGCACCCCACTCAGGTAGCCGTACCCGGGGGCGAACCCGAACATCTCGACGCGGTACCGGCCTCCGAGATGTGCGTCGATGACCTCCTCCTCGGAGAGGCCGACCGCCGATGCGACATCGGACAGGTCGGGGGCCAGGGCGCCGTCGTAGCAGACCGGCAGGCGGTGCAACGCACCGGCAGGATCCGTCGTGGAGGGCTGCGCCAACGCGTCACGGATTGCGGTCGCGACGGCATCGTGGTCGGTGGTCAGTGGATCGAAGACCACGAACGCGTTGACGTAGCCGGGCACGACCTCGATCACCCCGTCGTT
>JBCBDK010000782.1:0-386 GCA_038529675.1 Actinomycetota bacterium | reverse complement strand
CGAGCACGCCGTGATCGGCCACCGGGACGATGCGTGACGGCGCAGTGCCCATGCGGTTCCCGAGTCAGGCGGCGAACGCCGCGATCGTGACGCCGGCGGTGAGGAGCCGATCGCGGAGATGTGATGCCATCTCGACTGCGCCCGGGTTGTCGCCGTGGACGCAGATCGAGTGGGCTGCGAGCTCGATGGGTTCGCCGCCGACGACCTGCATCCGCCCCGTGGCGAGGTGTTCGGCCACCCGATCAGCGGCGACGGCGGCGTCGTGGATCATCGCGTCGGGTTCGCCGCGCGGTACGAGCTGGCCATCGGGCTGGTAGCCGCGGTCGGCGAAGATCTCGGAGAACACGCTGACACCGGAGCGCCGTGCCGCATGTTCGAGCTCGGTC
>JBCBDK010000781.1:0-1692 GCA_038529675.1 Actinomycetota bacterium | reverse complement strand
CTCGGTGAGCGGCGTGGTCACCGTGCCCTCGACCGTCGGGAGCGTCTGGGTGGCCTCGGCGATCAGCAGTAGCCCGATGCGTTCGAGGTGTTGGCGGAACAGTGCGTTCGGCGTGTCGACGTCACGGATCTTCGCCAGCGCATCGAGAACGAGCGGGTGATCGACGACGACGGTCTCCACGGCCATCGCCCGAACCTAACGGATCACGCCTGGGGTCTGACCCAGAACGTGATGTCGTGGCGCGGCAGGTCAGGAGCCGAGGTCGGCCTCGGCCTTGAGCATCGCGTACCGGGGCTTGATCACGCCGTTGATGAGCTTGAGCCGCTCCGGGAAGGAGGCGAACGCCGACTTCATCGCGTTGACCGTCACCCACTGGAAGTCGTCGAGCCCCCAGCCGAACGCGTCGTGGAGCTGCTGCATCTCGCGGGTCATCGACGTGTCGCTCATCAGCCGGTTGTCGGTGTTGACCGTGACACGGAACTGGAGGCGTCGGAGCATGCCGATCGGGTGCGACGCGATGTCCGGTGCGATGCCGGTGTTGACGTTCGACGTCGGGCAGATCTCGAGCGGGATGCGGCGGTCGCGGATGTAGTGAGCGAGCCGACCGAGCGTCACGTCGCCGGTGTCGTCGACGCTGATGTCATCGACGAGCCGGACGCCGTGTCCGAGCCGCTCGGCGCCGCAGAACTGGACCGCTTCCCAGATCGACGGCAGCCCGAACGCCTCGCCGGCGTGGATGGTCGAGTGGAAGTTCTCGCGCATCACGAACTGGAACGCGTCGAGGTGGCGGGTCGGGGGAAAGCCCGCCTCCGGCCCGGCGATGTCGAAGCCGACGACCCCTTCGTCGCGATAGCGGACTGCGAGCTCGGCGATCTCGTGGCTGCGAGCGGCTTGCCGCATGGCCGAGCAGATCGCGTAGATCGTGAGGTCGGTCCCCGACGACCCCGAGCGGAAGCCGGCGAGGATCGCCTGCATCACCTCGTCGAGCGTGAGGCCCTTCTCGGTGCACAGCTCGGGTGCCATGCGGACCTCGGCGTACACGACGTCGTCGGCGGCGAGATCCTGCGCACACTCGTGGGCCACCCGCTCGATCGCGTTCTTGTCCTGCATGACGCCGACCGTGTGGGCGAACGTCTCGAGGTAGAGGACGAGATCGTTGCGCTTGGCGCCGCGGTTGACCCAGTGGGCGAGTTCGTCCGGGTCGGTGGTGGGCAGGTCGGCGTAGCCGTACTCCTGCGCGAGTTCGACCACGGTCGCCGGTCGCACCCCGCCGTCGAGGTGGTCGTGCAGCAGCACCTTGGGCGCCCGAGCGATCAGATCGTGCATCGACATGGCGTCACGCTACCGACCCGTCGTCGAGCACACCGTTAGCCTCCACCCCATGTCGAACGACTCGACGCCAACCGGCGACGCGCCGGAACTCACCGTGCTCGGCCACACCGTTCGCCATGCGATCGACCACGTCGAGGTCTTTCCGGCTCCGGCCGACGTCACCACCGTCCGGTTCACGAACGAGGAACTCAGCTCGATGTGCCCGGTCACCGAGCAGCCCGACGTGTCGACGGTGGTGATCGAGTACGTGCCCGGCGAGTGGTGCATCGAGTCGAAGAGCCTCAAGCTCTACCTCTGGGGCTTCCGTGACCGTGCGGTGTTCGCAGAGGCGCTCGCCGCCGAGATCGCCGGCGAGGTGAT
>JBCBDK010000780.1:0-1697 GCA_038529675.1 Actinomycetota bacterium | reverse complement strand
GGACGCCGCCGGCAAGGACTCGACCATCCGAGCGGTGATGTCCGGCCTCAATCCGGCCGGCGTGATGGTCCATCCGTTCGGCGTGCCGACCGACGAGGAGATGGGCCACGACTACCTCTGGCGCATCCATCACCACACCCCCGAAGACGGCTACATCGCGGTCTTCAACCGATCGCACTACGAGGACGTGCTCGTGGTCCGGGTCAAGGGGTTCGCCCCCGAGAAGGTCTGGAAGCGGCGATACGACCACATCCGCCACTTCGAGCAGATGCTCGCCGACGAGGGCACGGAGATCGTGAAGATCTTCCTCAACGTGTCCAAGGAGGAGCAACGTGAGCGATTCCAGGAGCGTCTCGACCGAGCGGACAAGAACTGGAAGTTCCGCGCCGGCGATCTCGACGACCGTGCCAGATGGGACGAGTTCATGGAGGCGTACACCGACGCCCTCGAGAAGACCTCGACGAAGGACGCCCCGTGGTACGTCGTCCCGGCCGACAAGAAGTGGGCCCGTAACGTGGTCATCGCCAGGATCCTGCGCTGGCATCTCGAACGCATCGATCCGCAGTATCCCGACCCCGAGCCGGGCATCGAGGACATCGTCGTCCGCTGAACGCCATCCACGATCACCGGACACCTGCGTGTCGGCAGTGTGAACTCGAACCTCGCTCCCACACCGAGCGTTTGACATTTCGTACACTCGCGACATGCCAGTGGCGGTGCCTCGAACGGTGGACGAAGCGACCAGGCTCCTCGCCGATGCACCGGAGGCCATGTTGCTGGCAGGTGGCACCGATGCGATGGTCGAGATCAACGACGGACATCGCCGCCCGACCGACCTCGTGATCGCGCTCAACCGCATCGGTGAGCTCCGTTCATGGACCCACGATCCGGCCGCGGGGACGCTCACGATCGGTGCGGCGGTCACGTACACCGAGCTGATGGCGGAGCCGCTCGCATCACTCGTCCCTGCGCTGGCCGAGGCGTCCCGCACGGTCGGCTCGCCGCAGATCCGAAACGCCGGCACGCTCGGCGGCAACCTCGGGACGTGCTCACCCGCTGGCGACGGGCTACCGGTCCTCTCGGCACTCGACGCCGACGTGCGACTCGTTTCGTCGACGGGCGAGCGGACGCTCCCGGTCGACGAACTCATGGTCGGAGTGAAGCGAACCGCGCTCGAACCCGGCGAACTCATCGCCGACATCACGGTGCCGACGCAACGCGGATGGCAGGGCTACGCCAAGGTCGGCGTCCGCAACGCGATGGTCATCGCCGTCGCATCCGCCTGCTTGGCCGTCGACGATGATCGGCAACAGGTGTCGATCGCGCTGGGGTCGGTCGGGCCGACGACTCTCCGATGTCGTGAGGCTGAGTCACAGCTGGCTGGCGCTGTCGACTGGGCGTCCCGCACGGTGGACGACGGCGCGCTCGCCGACTTCGGGCGACTCGTGAGCGACGCCAGCACCCCGATCACGGATCATCGCTCGACCGCCGACTACCGCCGCCATGCCGTCGGCGTGCTCGGGCGCCGGCTCGCACGGCGGGCGTTCGGCGCCGTTTCCTCGGACAGCACGTCGACGGGGAGCGCTGCATGAGCGAACACTTCACGTTGCGCGTCAACGGCGAGGACCGCGAGGTCGGCGACGGCTGGCTCGGCGAGAGCCTGCTCGACACGCTCCGCGACCGCCTCGGGCTGATGG
>JBCBDK010000779.1:0-1705 GCA_038529675.1 Actinomycetota bacterium | reverse complement strand
GTCCCGCCGACCACGAGCGACCCCGTCGTCGGCCGGTCGATGCCCGCGACGATCGCACCCAGCGTCGACTTGCCCGAGCCGGACGGTCCGACGACGGCGACGAACGCGCCGGGGTCGATCGAGAGCGACACGCCGTCGACGCCGAGCGTCGCGCTCGAACCGCGTCCCCAACGTCGGGTCAGGTCACAGGCGTCGACCAGCGGTCGGGTCGGCGGGTCGACCCGACCGGCGGGCGCGGGACGTGGCGGAGCGAGATCGGAGGTGGTGTTCATGCCATCGATCGTGCGCAGCCGCGCCGACCGGCTTCGATGGAGCGCCCCGGTGTGTTCCAGGTGGGGCAAACCCCACCGCCCGACCCGCCTCACACCGCCGGCACCGACAGTCGTGCGTTCCGACCCACGCCGCGCCAGCACCGAGGGTCGTGCGTTCCGGCCCACGCCGCGCCAGCACCGAACTTTGGGCGTTCCGGCCCGCTCAGCGAGTCGGAACGCGCGGCATTCCGATGCGGGGTCGGTCAGGTGCCGTCGCCGGGGTCCGTGGTGGGGGGCGAGGTCGGCGGATCGGTCGGCGGCGGGTCGGTCGGCGGCGGGTCCGTGGCCGGCGGATCGGTCGCCGGCGGTGGCGCCAGCGTCGTGTCCGGTGCCGGTTCGGTCGTGGTCGTCGCCGGCGGCAGCGTGGTCGGCGGCAACGTGGTGGCCAACTCCAGGGAACGCCCGACGACGATCGTGACGGTCGAACCGCGTTCGAGCACCGCTGACGCGGACGGATCCTGGGAGATCACGCGGCCGTCGTCGGTGCTGCCCGGTGTGACTTCCTGGAACTCGACGTTCACGACGATGCAGTCGTCGCCGGACACCACCGACCCGCATGCGTTCCGCAGCTGATTGGTCGCCTGGCCCTGCGTCAGCCCCTCCACCGGCGGCACGATGACCGGCGGCGGCCCGCCCGAGACCGTGATCACGACCTCGCTCCCCTGCTCGGTCGGTGAGCCGACCGTCGGTTCGATCGAGATCACCGTTCCAGCGGGGACGGTCTCGGAGTCCACGACCTCGGACGTGACGACGAAGTCGAACGGCGGATTCTCCAGCGTTTGACGCGCTGCCGACTCCGTCTGATTGACGACCGCCGGCACCTGCACCGAGGTGTCCGCACCGGCGACCACGAGCGACACGACGGTGCCCTGCGGTACTGCGGTGCCCCCGCTGGGTTCGGTCGACAGCACGGTGTTCTCCGCGAAGTCGCTGTCGTCCGCGAACGTGATCTCACCGATGACGAAGCCCAGGCCCTGGAGCCGTGCCTGTGCCTCCGCGAGTTCGACGCCCTGCACGTTGGGGATCTGCAACAGCTCCTGCGCCGGATTGAAGAACACGAGGATCTCGGTGTTCGGGAGCACGATTTCACCGGCCGCAGGAACGGTGCGGTGCACGAAGTTCTCTGGGACCGAGGGGTTCGGTTCGGCCTCGGTCGTGTAGAAGAGTTGGAGCTCCTCGAGTTCGGCGATCACGTCGGGGAGCGGCTGGTTGACGTAGTCCTGGAGGACGAACGTGGTCGGCTCGTCGGCGGTCTCGTCCTGGCTCAACGCCTGGAAGAGCAGCACGCCGCCGACGACGAGTGCGACCAACGCCATGAAGGCGGCGAGCGCGTACCAGCCGGTTCGCGAGCCGCCCGTGTCGTAATACGCGGCGTCGAGCGACGCACCGGTGGG
>JBCBDK010000778.1:0-1709 GCA_038529675.1 Actinomycetota bacterium | reverse complement strand
TGTCGTCGGGCAGGTCGACATCGATCAACGGCGCAGTCGCCGCCGCCGCCTCTGCGTTGATACGGGCGATCACCCGTGCGAACTCGTCGTCGCTCGCCGTGCCCGGACCGAACAGCAGCCGGAAGGCGTCGTGGTCCTCGGCGACCCACCGGAAGTACGCGCGGAAGCCGAGCTCGGTCTGGCTCTTGCCATCGGTCGCCTCCGTCGTCGCCTTGGCGATCGACTCGAGCAGGCGGTTGCCGACCTCGTCCAGGAGCGCCTGGTACAGGTCGCGCTTGGAATCGAAGTGCTGGTAGAGCACCGGCTTGGTGACGCCGGCGGCCTCGGCGATGTCGTTCATCGACGCACCGTGGAAGCCTGACGAGGCGAACACGTCGAGCGCGACGGCGAGGATCTGCTCGCGTCGTGCGATGGCCGGAAGTCGCTGCTGCATGAGTTACCCGAGGGTAACCGTCCGGTGCGCGGTCGAGGTGACGATCGACGAAATTCGTGTGGCCACGGTCACATGGAGTCGTCGAGATTCACAGGCCGCGTTCGCGGTCGTCACGCTCGGCGGCCTTGACGGCATAGCCCAGGACGATGGTCGGTGCGAGCAGTGCGCACCCGATGATGAAGGTGACGATGACCAAGGTCGCCATGACCGAGGAGAAGCCGAGCACGAACGCCATCAAGAACAGTGCCATCGCCAGCGCGACGAACAGGTAGCCGACCCGGTTCGCGAGCAGTGTCCACTTCGCGACCTGCGCACGTCGCGCTCGGATCGGATCGTCGGGGTGCGCCTCGGCGGCGGCGACGGGATCGACGGAACGACGGGATCGGGACGCGGCCATGACCTCGCCTAGCGTACGGGCGTGAGCGCCGATGCCGCAGCTGCCGACCGTCCCACCGACGAGGCCGGGGGCCGGTCGGCGAACGTTCGGACCGAGCGTGACGGCCCGGTCGAGGTGGTCACGATCGACCGCCCCGAACGCAGGAATGCCGTAGATCGCACGACGTTGCTCGAACTGCTCGACGTCCAACGTCGGCTGCGGAGCGATGCGCCGAGCGTCGTTCGCGCCGTCGTGCTCACCGGCGCGCCGCCCGCCTTCTGCGCGGGCGCCGACCTGACCGGCGTCGAGCCGGGTGAGTTCGCCACCGACCTGAACGCGGTGCTGCGCGGGTTCGGAGCACTCCCGGTGCCGGTCATCGCGGCGATCGACGGACCAGCGCTCGGCGCAGGGACACAGCTGGTGGTCGCAGCCGATCTCCGGGTGTCGACCTCCGACAGCGTGTTCGGGATCCCCGCGGCCAAGCTCGGCCTCGCCGTCGATCACTGGACCGTTCGACGCGTTGCGTCGGAGTTCGGCGCACCGACCGCCCGTGCGATGCTGGTCGGCGCCGAGAACTTCTCGGGTGAGCAGTTGCACCGGATCGGGGCGGTGCATCGCATCGGCGACCTCGCCGCAGCCGTCGAGTGGGCGCACGCGCTGTCGGATCTCGCTCCACTCACGATGTCGGCACACAAGCTCGGCCTCGAGTCCGACTTCGACGGACGCTCGGGCGACGAGTTCGAGGCCGCGCGAGTCGCAGCCTGGGCGAGCGCCGACGCGGAGGAGGGCCGCACCGCGTTCCTGGAGAAGCGACGCCCGGTCTTCCGCGGCGAGTGAGCATCTCGCGATCGGACCCGACGGAACGGCCCGGGCAGGCGGGCGTCAGAGGTTCGGGGGGAG
>JBCBDK010000777.1:0-1711 GCA_038529675.1 Actinomycetota bacterium | reverse complement strand
CCCCGCTCGATGTCGACGGGTTGGTCTGGGTCGCCGGTGCCTTCGAGCAGATCGACGGAATCCTCAACCAGCTCCGTACACGCGAAGCGCTGGCCGCCGTCGAGGAAGGCCGAGAGAGCTTCGCCGGCCTGGAACTCACCGGGGCGTTCTCTCACGCCAGCCCATTCAGCCTCGACTACGTGCTCGACAACCTCGTGCCGAGCGATCGATGTCGATGCCAGCGTGACGGCGATCCTGCTCGCGTTCGCCGCGCTCCGTGCCGTCACCGCACTGGCCAGCTATCCCGCCGGTCGCCTCGTGGACACGACATCAGCGCGGGCGGTCGTCGTGGCCGGCATGTCGATCGCAGCAGTGTCGGTTGCGACAGCGAGTCTGGCCGACGCGCCGGCGCTCGTGTGGGTCGCGCTCCTCGGAGCCGGCCTGGCCGAGGCACTGACGAAGGTTCCCGTGAAGGCGTGGTTGATCGGCCTCGGGCCGGCAGCCGCCCGCAGCAGCGTGCTCGGCGATCGAGCGGCGATCGCCGGTGGGGGCGCACTCGTGTCAGGCGTGCTCGTCGGTATCGCATGGGGCGGCGACGGACGAGTCGCTCTGTTGGTCGCGTCCGCGGTCGCGGCAACCGGAGCCATCGTCGCCCGAACGGTATCGATGCCCGAGGTCTCCACCGAGGCCGTCAGTTCCCACCGCGAGGAGACATCATGACCATCACCGGCTGGCCATGGACCCGATGGCCTCATACGAGGCTGCTCCCGGTCCTGGTATCGCTGGCGATCGTCGCCGCAGCGTGCACCGAATCGGATACAGGCGACCCAGTGATGATCGAGCCACCCGGCGTCGACGAACCGGCCCTACCGCCGCCGGACAGCGCACCCGTCACGACCGACCACCCCGCAGTCGAAACGCCGACGAACCCGTGACCGAGCGGCAGGTCGGCGCCCACCTGCGCCGGGGCTGCAAGATCACTGCGACGCGTGGGCGAGGGTGTACGACACGATCGACCTCGTTTCGCTCCGCCTGGCCACGCTCGGAAGCGCCGTCATTGCCCGGGTGCACGACCTCCTCCTCTCGATCAAGCGCACGTGACCGACACCGAGCTCCAGCAACTGCGGCGTGAGCTCGCTGGGCAGATCAATGCTGGTCAACTGCTCCTCGCATGCACTGAGCTTCCGATGGTGGCCGATCCCGATGACCGACGATTCGTCGACCCGATACGCCTCGTCGCTTCCGAGCTCCTCGACCGTGCGTCACAACAACAGCCGCATGGTTCCTGAGCGGTGTCGTCTGGCTCTCACGACTTGGGCCTCGGCCGTACGATGACGATCGCGGGGATGCCCGCCGCCGCCAGACCCAGCGCCGTCTCGAGTGACACATGACGGCGTACGGGTCGCCGGTGTCCCACGCCGACGATGAAGGTCGAGCGCTCCGCCGAGTCGGCGTCGAAGACGACGCTGTCGACACGACGAAGAGTCCGGAGCCATTGTGCGCCTGCGTCGTGATCCGGAGTGCCCGAGATCGTCCCGCGTTTCGTGCGGATCTCGACGTCGCCGTCGTCGGTCATCGAGATCGCGGACGAGAGCTGGACGGATGCGTCGCGTGGAGGTTCGACGGCGTACGTCACGAGGACCTCGAGGGTTCACATCGCAAGACGCTCATTGTTGCCATGTCTACCACACAGCAGCCTCAGGTCCGGACGCCAGTGCGCTCCAACTCTGGC
>JBCBDK010000776.1:0-1724 GCA_038529675.1 Actinomycetota bacterium | reverse complement strand
GCGAACCAAGGCCCTCGTCGACAAGGACGGCGCGTCGTTGACGCGCGAGAAGGCGAGCCGACACCTCGGCGGCAACCTCTGCCGCTGCACCGGGTACGTCAAGGTGCTCGATGCGGTCGAGGCCCTGGCGCAGGACGACGTACCGGTCGTCGTGCAGGCCGGCGGCGTGGGGTCACGAGGTGCGAAGTACGAGGGCCGCGAACTCGCTGTCGGTACCCGCGACTTCATCGACGACCTCCGCGTGCCGGGAATGCTGCACGGCGCACTGCACCTCGCCGCGCACGCCCGCGCCGACATCCGCTCGATCGACACGAGCGAGGCCCTCGCCGCGCCCGGCGTCCGAGCGGTCATCACCGCCGCCGACATTCCGGCGGCCCGGCGAGTCGGCCTCATCCACAAGGACTGGCCCGTGATGATCCCGGTCGGCGGGCGCACCTCGTACCTCGGTGACGTCCTCGCCGTCGTCGTCGCCGACACCAGGATCCAGGCACGGGCGGCCGCTGACCTGATCGACGTCGACTACGACGTGCACGCCCCGATGGTTGATCCGGTCCGCATGGTCGACAGCAGCGAGGACGCTGTGTGGGAGCTCGACGGCAACGTGCTGTCGCGCTCCACCTACCGGCGCGGCGAGGCCGACGACGCGATCGCGGGCGCGGCGTACACCGTCGACGAGGTGTTCCAGACCCAGCGCATCGAGCACGCCTTCCTCGAACCCGAATCCACCCTCGCTGTCCCATCACCCCCCGGGTCGGACCCGGAACGTGACGCGACGGCGGGCGCGGAGCCGGCGACGATGCACGTGTACTCCGGCGGCCAGGGGATCTGGGACGACCGAAACGACATCGCCGCCATGCTCGGCGTCGACACGTCACGCATCACGACCGAGCTCGTGTCCAACGGCGGCGCCTTCGGCGGCAAGGAGGACATGTCGAACCAGGCGCACACTGCGCTCGCCGCGTGGCTGACCGGGCGGCCGGTGAAGATCACGCTGTCGCGCGAGGAATCGCTCCTGATGCACCCGAAGCGGCATCCGATCCGGATGCACTACCGGGCCGGTTGCGACGCCGACGGCAAGCTCCTGGGCATCCACGTGCGGATGATCGGCGACTCGGGTCCGTACGCGTCCGTGGGCATGAAGGTGCTCGAGCGCGCAGCGGGTCATTCGACCGGGCCCTACGTCTGCCCGAACGTCGATGTCGAGGCGGTCGCCGTCCGCACCAACAACTCGGTGTGCGGCGCCTTCAGGGGCTTCGGCGCGAACCAGGCGCAATTCGCGATGGAAGGTGTACTCGACCGGCTCGCGGAACAGGTCGGCATCTCCGGCTGGGAGATGCGGTCACGCAACGTCGTGTCGCCCGGCGACGTGTGGGGTCCCGGGCAGATCATGGACGACGGCTGCCTCGGCGCCCGCGCCTGCCTCGACGCGGTCAAGCCCTGGTACGACGCTGCGGTGGCGGAGGGCAAGAGCGTCGGGATCGGCCTCGGCCTGAAGAACTCCGGCCTCGGCAACGGGTTCAAGGAGGTCGCCAGGGCGGTGGTCCACTTCCGCGACGACGGGTCCGGGCCGGACGAGTGCGTGGTCGAGGTGCGCCATTGCTGGACAGAGATGGGCCAAGGTGTCCACTCGGTCGCGCTGCAGGTCGCCGTCGAGGAGCTCGGCATCGATCCCGACCGGATCCGGGTGATCGTCGACTCGACCCGCGAGCTCGGTGCCGGGCAGA
>JBCBDK010000775.1:0-1739 GCA_038529675.1 Actinomycetota bacterium | reverse complement strand
CTGCCGACCTCGAGCGCCCGGCGCTCGACTCGGTTGCGTCCGGCCGCCCGTTCCTCGGGATCTGCGTCGGGATGCAGATGCTGTTCAGTGGATCCGAGGAGGATCGGGACGCGAAGGGCCTCGACGTGATCCCCGGAACGGTCGAGTGGATCCCGCCTGCCGAGGGATTCAAGATCCCGCAGATGCAGTGGAACCGGCTCGACGTGACGATCGACGGTGATCCAATGCTCGCCGGGTTGGGCGATGACGCTGGCGGCGACGGCTCGTGGGTGTACTTCGTCCACTCGCTGCATGGTGTGCCGGACGATCCGGCTTGCGTGGCTGCGACCGTCGAGTACGGAACGACGCTGAACGCAGCGTTCCGGCTCCGCAACGTGTTCGCCGCCCAGTTCCATCCGGAGAAGTCGAGCCGGCCGGGGCTCCGACTTCTCCGCAACTTCGTCGAGGTGTGCCGTGACTGATCACGAATCGGTCGAAGCGAGCGGGTCGAGTGCGCCGGCCTGGCCTGAGCTGTATCCGGCGATCGATCTCCGAGGCGGTCAGGTCGTCCGGCTGCGCCAAGGCGACTACGCGGACGAGACCGTCTACGGCGATGATCCGGCGTCGGTCGCCCGTTCGTTCGCCGACGCTGGTGCGACGTGGATCCACGTGGTCGATCTGGACGCAGCGAAGTCGGGTGACCCGGTCAATCGGCCGGTCGTCGCTTCGATCGCGTCGGCCGTCGCCGGTCGGGCGAAGGTCGAGACCGGTGGTGGAGTCCGGAGCGTCGACGACGCTCGGGAACTCGCCGCGTCCGGGGTCGCCCGGGTGATCATGGGTTCCGCCGCCATCGCCGATCCGCCGCTCGTCACTGCGGCATCCGAGTTCGTGCCGGTCGGTGTGGGCCTGGACCATCGGACCGGCGAGATCGCCGTGCACGGCTGGACCGAGGGGAGCGGGCTGCAGCTGGACGATGCGTACGAGCGGTTCCCGACCGCCGACGTGTTCATCATCACCGACATCGGGCGCGACGGGATGCTCGAGGGGCCGGACGTGGAAGGGCTTACGCTGTCGGCGGAGGTGGCGGGCGCACCGGTGATTGCGAGCGGCGGCGTCGCCACACTCGACGACATCCGAGCGCTCGCCACGATCCCCGGCCTCGCGGGGATCATCACCGGCAAGGCGCTGTACGAAGGGCGGTTCTCCGTCGCCGACGCCGTCGCCACCCTCGGATCGCGTCTGGGGTCAGACCCAGAACGTGATGGGGGCGCGCCATGAAGGCGGCGCGTGTCGTCCCGTGCCTCGACGTGACCGAGGGCCGGGTGGTGAAGGGCACCAACTTCGTCGACCTGCGCGACGCCGGCGACCCGGTCGAGCTGGCGGCACGGTACGACGAGGAGGGAGCCGACGAGTTGGTCTTCCTGGACATCACTGCGTCATCGGACAACCGACAGACCACGGTCGACATGGTTCGCTCGGTCGCCGAGCAGGTGTACATCCCGTTCACGGTCGGCGGTGGCATCCGGACCCTCGAGGATGCGCGGACGATGCTTCACGCGGGCGCCGACAAGGTGTCGGTCAACACCGCCGCAGTGCAACGCCCGGAGTTGATCGCGGAGATCGCTGCCGTGTTCGGCAACCAGTGCGTGGTGTGTGCCATCGATGCGAAGCGCCGCGTTCCCGAGGATCGCGCGTGGATGATCGACGATGGCTGGGAGGTCTATCTCCACGGCGGACGCACCCCGACGGGGATCGATGCG
>JBCBDK010000774.1:0-1741 GCA_038529675.1 Actinomycetota bacterium | reverse complement strand
CCGCCTCGCTCAGATCGAGGCCGATGCGCCGCGCTGCAGCGATCGCGCCCGGGTGGACTCGTTCCGCGGGATGCGTGCCCGCGGAGGTCGCGGGTTCACCCGTACGTGCCGACCACAGCGCTGCTGCGAGTTGTGAGCGCGCCGAGTTGTGGCTGCACACGAACACGACCGGGCCGGACGGTCGCCCGGCGACGATGCCGAGCCGTTCGAGCGGCGCCCGCACCAGGCGGACGTATCTCCGCCGGCGATCGCCGGCGGAGACGAAACGCTCGATCAAACCCACTCGCTCGAGGACATCGAGATGGTGTGCGAGCAGATTCGTTGCCAGCGAGAACCTCGCCGACAGCTCGGTCGGCGCACGATCGCTTCGCGCCAGATCCTCCACGATCGCCAGTCGAACGGGCTCACCCAACGCTGCATGAACTGCTGCCCGCTCAGCCACCGACGTCACGCCGACCACTCTTCAACTCAGCCGATCTTGAGTCAATGCGAGTCGAGGCATGTTCACCCGCTGTTCAACCACGGCCTGACCGCGGAGCGCCGTAGCGTCCCGAGCGAACGTGCGTCAGTCGTCGAGTTCGCCGAGCACGTCGGCGGTGTGCTCGCCGAGGGCCGGAACCGGACCGACCTGAAGGTCGTGGCCAGCGAAGTCGACCGGCGTGGCGACCGCCCGGAACGGTGGTTCGTCGCCGTGGGGCACCATGTCGACGAACCCGTGCTGCGCCTGCGGATCGTCGATCACCTCGGGGATCGACTGAATCGGGGCCCACCAGACGTCGTGTTCGTCGAACCGCTCGGAGAGCTCGCTCATCGCGTGCACCGCGAACGCTCCGTCGAGCGCCGCGATGAGGTCGACGGAGTGTTCTCGCCGCCCCCGCGCCGAGCCGAACCGTTCGTCGGCGCCGAAGCCGGGCTCACCGAGCGCGGCGAGCACCTTCGGCCAGTGCCGGTCCGCCTCCAGGCAGATCAGCCAGAACCCGTGACCGTCCGACGATCGGTAGCTGTTGACCAGCGGAGCGCCGTCGGACTCGCGCGGCTGCGTGGGGTGGCGCTTTCCGAAGCGCAGGTGAATCCCCATGTCCCACGCCAGTGAGTACATCCCCGTTCGCAACAAGCTGGTCGTGACGAACCCGCCTCGGCCCGTGCGCCCTCGCTCGACGAGCTTGGCCATCACACCGGCTGCGAGGGTCATCCCGGTCTGGTGATCGCCCATGCCGCTGCGCGCTGCGGGTGGGAGCTCGCCGGGCGGCACCATCGTGTGCGCCATCCCGGACCTCGCCCAGTACGCGCCGATGTCGTAGCCCGCGCGGTCACGCTCATCGCCCTCGTGCCCGTAGCCGGTGATGAGTCCGTAGACGAGCGACGGATGAGCTGCGCACACCCGCTCGTGACCGAGGCCGAGACGTTCGAGAGCCCCCATCCGGAGGTTGCTGACGAAGACGTCGGCGTCGGCCAGGAGCTGATCGAAGCGCGCTCGGTCGTCGTCGTCGACCAGGTCGAGGACGACCGATCGTTTGCCGCGGTTGTCGACCTCGAACGGCGGCACGGGGATGTCGCTGCGCACGCCCACCGAGCCGAAGATCTGGCGTTGCGGATCACCCGCGGGCGGCTCCACCTTGATCACCTCGGCGCCCCAGTCGGCCATGATGCCCGCTGCTGCCGGGCCGGCGACGAACACCGCCAACTTGACGACCTCGCAGCCGAGTCACCCGCCGTATCGAGCGGGCACGGTGCCGGTCCA
>JBCBDK010000773.1:0-1763 GCA_038529675.1 Actinomycetota bacterium | reverse complement strand
CCCGACCTCGACCTGATCCACCAGGTCGTCGGGGACGACGTAGTCGAACTCCTTGTCGAGCCCCGTGACGTCGGGGAGAACCCGAACGATCACGCGGCGCAACGACAGCCCGACGGTGGGCCGGTCAGGCGCCGACGGCCGCCTTGAACTCGTCGAGCTTGGTCAGCTGCTCCCACGGGAACTGCTCCCGGCCGAAGTGACCGTACGCCGCCGATGCCTGGTAGATCGGGCGCTTGAGATCGAGGTTGCGCACGATCGCGCCGGGGCGCAGGTCGAAGGTGGACCGAACCGCGGTCTCGATCGTGGCCGGGTCCTCGTGGGCCGTGCCGAACGTCTCGACGAGGATCGACATCGGCTGCGCCATCCCGATCGCATAGGCGAGCTGGATCTCGCAGCGGTCGGCGGCACCGGCGGCGACGACGTGCTTCGCGACCCACCGACCGGCGTAGGCGGCCGAGCGGTCGACCTTCGACGGATCCTTGCCCGAGAAGGCGCCGCCGCCGTGGCGACCCATTCCGCCGTAGGTGTCGACGATGATCTTGCGGCCGGTGAGGCCGCAGTCGCCCTGCGGGCCACCGATCACGAACTTGCCGGTCGGGTTGATGTAGACCTCGAAGTCGTCGTCCGCGTACTCCTCGGGGATCACCGGGCGGATGACCTGATCGATCAGATCCGGGCGGATCACGGTGTCGCGGTCGATGCCGTCCTGGTGCTGCGTGGAGATCAGCACGCCCTTGAGCGCGACCGGGCGCCCGTCCTCGTAGGCAAACGTGACCTGCGTCTTGCCGTCGGGACGCAGGTACGGGATCTGCCCGGACTTGCGCACCTCGGCGAGGCGCTCCGCGAGACGGTGGGCGGTGTTGATCGGCAGCGGCATGAGTGCCTCGGTCTCGTTGCACGCATAGCCGAACATCATCCCCTGGTCGCCCGCACCCTGGAGCTCGACGTCGTCGGTCTCGCCGGACGAGCCGCCGCGCACCTCTTCGGAGGTGTCGACGCCCTGGGCGATGTCGGGGCTCTGCTCGTCGAGCGTGACCATCACGCCGCAGGTGTTGCCGTCGAAGCCGTAGAGGGCGTTGTCGTAGCCGATGCCGTTGATCGTGTCCCTGGCGATCTTGGGGATCTCGACGTAGGCCGAGGTCGTGACCTCGCCGGCGACCACGCACAGCCCGGTGGTCACCATCGTCTCGCTCGCCACTCGGGCGTCGGGATCCTCGGCGAGGATCGCGTCGAGCACGGCGTCGGAGACCTGGTCGGCCATCTTGTCGGGGTGGCCCTCGGTGACGCTCTCCGAGGTGAAGGTGTAGTTGGCCATGCGGGTCTCCTGTGTGGCTCAGGCGCGCTCGCGCCGGAGGTCGATGATCGTGTCGATGACGGCCCGGGCGACGTCTCGCTTCGCAGCGAGGTCGATCTCGACAGGCTCCGCCCCGGGACGGAGCATCGTAACGGCATTGGTGTCGTGAGCGAACCCCACTCGATCGGCGCCGACGTCGTTGGCGACGATCAGATCGAGCTGCTTTCGTTCGAGTTTCGCCTGGGCGTTGGAGACGAGGTCGTCGGTCTCCGCGGCGAAGCCGACCAGGACCTGGCCGGGCCGCTTGGCAGCACCGAGCCCGGCGAGGATGTCGGGCGTCGGTTCGAGGACGATCTGCGGGACGCCGTCGCGCTTCTTGATCTTGCACATCGGAATAGAGTCGTGTAGGGAAAGAGTGTTGATTACCGTGTAGATCTACGTGGACGGCGGGTCATAAAAAATGGAGGGG
>JBCBDK010000772.1:0-1766 GCA_038529675.1 Actinomycetota bacterium | reverse complement strand
TGACGTCGTTCGGTGGTGTGAGGCCGTTGCCGGTGTCGTCGTCGTCGGACGAGCCGTCGATCAATGCGACCTCGTCGGTCGGTTCGGCGGCTTCGAACGGGTCGGTGCCGGTGGCGTCGCCCAGCTCGAACACGCCCGATCGGACCACGTAGGCGTCGGCGGTGGCGCCCACCTCGGAACCGTTCGAGTCGTTGTCCTCGCCGGTGGTCGCATCGTCCGGGTCGGCGTCCACGCCGGCGCCGGTCGACGGCAGGTACGACTCGAGCGCAGTCGGGTCGCCGGCGGTTTGATCGACGGGTACCTGGATGCGGTACTCACCGGCCGGCAGCTGGTCGAACTCGTAGTTGCCGCTCGCGTCCGTGACGGTCGTGTCGATCACGGTGCCGGCGGGGTCGGTGAGTTCGACCACCACGCCCTCGAGTGGCGTCTCGCCGTCGTCGACGAGCCCGTCGTTGTCAGCGTCCAGCCAGACGAGGTTGCCGACCCGGTACAGGTTCGGCGGCGCGAATCCGAGGTCGATCGACAGGTCGGAGAACGTGTCGTCCTTGTCGGCGAGCGCGGCGTTGGCTGCGTCCTCGGCATCGGTGTTGGCGGCGCCTTCACCGTCGAAGTCACCCTGTTCGTCGTCGGGGGCAGCGTCGTAGGCGAGCGTGAACGCGTCGGTGCGCGACGCCCACGCAGCGTCGCCGCCGGCGTCGGCCGGCCCGGCACCGTCGTCCACGTCGTCGGCGCCGGCCGTGGCGTCTGCGCCCGTCGACGACACCAGCGCGGCCACCGCGGTCGGATTGATCGACCCGGCCAGGCCGGGGTCGAGGTAGGGTGTCTGGTCGGTCGGAATGCCGATGCGGTAGTCGCCGGCGTCGAGGCCGTCGAAGTAGTAGTTGCCGTTGGCGTCGGTGACGGTCTCGGCGAGGACGGTGGTCCCGTCGTCGGCGAGGAGCTGGACGAGGACGCCGGCGACGCCGGCCTCGCCCGGATCAGCGACGCCGTCGTTGCGGTTCGCCGCCGTGCCGGCACCGTCGTCGAGGAACACCAGGTTGCCGACCCGCAGCGGCTGGTAGAAGCCGAAGTCCACGGTGAGGTTGGAGTCGGCGTCGTCGATGCTGTCCGCACCGTCGCCCACGCCCGCACCGTCGCCGTCGTCGACGGCGGAGGAGAAGGGGTTCGTCTCGTCGGTCGGTTCCGCATCATCGGACAGGGTGACCGCCGCCGAGACGACACCATAGGCACTCGGGTCGCCGTTGTCGTCGGAGTCGGCGTTGTCGTCCGGGTCGGGCGCGACGCCACCGGCGTCGTTGCCGGTCGACGAGGCGAGCCCGTCGAGGACGCCGCCGTCGGCGAGATCGGCGTCGGGGATCGCGACGAAGTAGTCGCCCGGCGGGAGGAACTCGAAGAGGTACTCACCCTCCTCCAGCGCGTCCGATCCGTCGGCGGTCAGTTGCGTGCTGACCAGCGTGTCGACGGCTGGGTCGAAGACGCCGTCGCCGTCATCACGCCACAGCTCGACTGTGACGCCCGCGATGCCGTCCTCGGTCGGGTCGGCGACACCATCGTTGTCCACGTCGTACCAGACGAGGTTGCCGAGTCGCTGCGTCGGGACGACGCCGGCATCGAGTGAGTGGTCGTGCTGGCCCGGCCCGCCCGAGGTGAACGCAAGCGTGGCTTGGCTCGGGTCGGTCGGATCCTGCGTCGGGTCGGAGTCGCGCAGGTCGTCGTCGTCGGGAGTAGCCGGGTCGTCGACGTCTTCTCGGGCGAAGGTCAGCGAC
>JBCBDK010000771.1:0-1767 GCA_038529675.1 Actinomycetota bacterium | reverse complement strand
GCTTCGCCCGGCGGGTGGGGATCGCTGGACCGAACAGCGTGTCGCCGTCGTTCGCGTCGTCGAGCTGGCGCTTCACCTCGACGTTTTCGAGGCTGATTCGGGCCATGTCGACGAGCGCATCGGCCCGGCGTTGCGCAGCTGTTCGGCGATCGCCTGCCGTGGGTGACGACAACGCCCGGAGCGCCTCTCGAACCAGTGACAGACCCTCGGGGTCGAGCACCCCGTCGAGCTTGCCGACGCCGTCGAGCATCCGCGAGACGTACAGCGCTCGCCGTTCGTACTGATCGGCAGCGTCCTGCTCGAGACGATCGTGGTCGGCGTGGGTCAGCCAGACGTCGAGCAGGTCCTTGAAATCGGCGTAGGGGAACTGCTGCGCCCACCCGAGGAGCATCGGCTCCGACTCGGCGAACACGTCGGCGATGTCGGCAGACCACGCCTCGACGAGCGCTCGCAGCGCCGACTCGGCAAGTTCGCCGTCACGAAAGGCGGCGCCGACGATGGGAAGATGCGGGAGCCGGGCGACGACGGTGACGGTGCCCTTGCAGTGGCCGATCGACTCGCCGGTCGACGCCGCCAGCCATGCGGTGGGCGAACGGTGACCGTTTCGAGTGTGTTGGCGATGCTCGATCGCCGCTCCGATCTCGTCGAGCTCCCGAGCCCGGGCGCGACGCCGCGTCTTGGTTGCGTTGGTGACCGAGGGCGTCGGATCGGAGATCCGGCCGACCGCCTCGGCCAGCGCCACTGCGATTTGCGCCCGCACCTCAGCCGTCGGCACCTGCGTGCCATCGATGACGGAGGTGGGGAGCGTCATCCAAGCATTGTACAGTAATGGCGCCAGAAAAGCAAACACATGTTCGCAAGCGCTCTCGAACGTCTCACGAAACGCGTTGCGACGCGAGATTGCCGGCTATAGGCGGTGTCAAGTGGCTCGCCGGTGAACATTCTGAGCGCCCTCATACGACCTCGGGCGTGGAGCGCTGACTTGCCTGGTGCCCCTACGTCGCAGAGCGGAACACGCTTTGAACGCTGACGAGTGCGTCGCGAACGAGGCTGTCGACGAGGTCTGCGAATGCTTCGTACCGGTGACGAGGAACAGCGAAGAACAGCCAACCCGGTACCGGCGCCTCCCAAACGATCTCGTTGGCGTCGGCGTGAACGATGAGCTGGTTCACTCGACGCACGACCTCATCGCCGTGATCAAGAACCGCGATGCGCATCGTTGCGGTCGGCGCACGCCGGGTCACCTTCGTGACGCGCAACATTCCCTCTCGCTGCTCAGTTTCTACCTCATCACCAAATCCGATGTGGTCAACGAAAGGAACTGACGTCACGACAAAACGTTTCGGATCGGCCCCCCTCGTCAGGTTCAACAGTTCTTCCCACCCAGTCGCGTTGCCGTCCAGTAGGTCTTCCACTGAGGCGGTCGGGGCGCCATCTGCGTCGATCGAGTTCGGTTCGTGCTCGAGCCTGTGTGGGGCTGGTTGCTCCGCCCAGAGCCGGAGTTGGAATCGGGATGCATTTTCTGCGGGCTCGCCGGGGAACCGATTGTCACGATGAGGCAGCACTACTTGCCATACGTCTGGGAACGATCCATACCAGTCCCTCGCCTGGCCGAAGTGCGCGGGGCCCCAGCGCGGCAACGCTGCGCGGAACTCGATGTCCACGTCCACCAGGAAGCCTGGGTAGCGCTCGCCCTCATGAAAGGACTGCCCTTCAGCGAGAGCGGCACCGATGTCGTTGAGAAGATTGTGCGCCACCGACTGCTCT
>JBCBDK010000770.1:0-1772 GCA_038529675.1 Actinomycetota bacterium | reverse complement strand
GGCCGGATCGCGATCTCCGGGTGACGTTCCCCGAGCATGGCGGCCGCATCGAGGAGCGTCTCCTCGCTCACGTCGAGCGGCGAGAAGCGATCGATCACGCCGTGCGCTATGAAGGCGTCGAGCAGCGTCCGGGTCTTGTCGCTCGTGCCGGAACCGAGCTCGATCACCGTGGTCGCGTCGGTGATCTCCGCGATGCCGGTGCTGTGATCGCGCAGGATCTGGCGCTCGGTCTCGGTCTGGTAGTACTCGGGCAGCCGGGTGATCTCGCTGAAGAGTTGGCTGCCACGCTCGTCGTACAACCACCGAGGCGGCAGGGTTCGCGGCCGTGACGTCAGCGCCGCGCGGAGTTCTGCGGACGCGGGGTCCTGGTGGTCGAGATGGAGTGCGTTCATCGAGGGGTCCTCCGAACGGGTTGGGGGGAGCGAGCGACGCGGGTCTACGCGTCGGTCGCCAGGCGGACGCCGGCCAGATGCCAGCGGGTGTGGGGGTGGAAGAAGTTGCGGTAGGTCAGTCGGGTGTGGCCGGTCGGGGTGAGCGCGCCGCCGCCGCGCAACACCTGTTGGCCCGACATGAACTTGCCGTTGTACTCGCCGATCGCCCCGTCCGCGATCGTGAAGCCCGGATACGGCTGGTACGCGGACGCCGTCCACTCCCAGCAGTCGCCGACGAGCTGTCGGAGCCCGCCGGTCGGCGGACCGGCAGCCGCCGGGTGGTACGTGAAGTCGGGATCGTGCTCGTCGAGGAAGCGACCGGGCAGCGCCACGTCGTCGAGCTGGTTGGCGTCGACGCCGGTGTCGCTGAGCGTCGTCCGCGCCGCGTGCTCCCACTCGAACTCGGTCGGGAGCCGTGCGCCCGACCACGTCGCGAAGGCATCGGCCTCGTAGTGCGAGACGTGACACACGGGCTCGTGGAGGTCGACGGGACGGACGCCGGTGAGGGTGTGCACGAGCCATCGGTCGGGCTGGTCCGGGTCGTTGCGCCAGTACAGCGGTGCCCGCCAACCAGCATCCTGCGATCGGTGCCACCCGTCGGACTTCCACAGCTCCGGTCGGTCGTACCCGCCGTCGTCGATGAAGGCGAGCCACTCGCCCGCCGTGACGAGCCGGTCGGCCAGCCCGAAGTCGTACAGCCGGACCTCGTGCGGCGCGCCTTCGTTGTCGAAGGCGAACCCACCGGCGGCGAGGCGCGCATCGGTGTCGAGCCCGATCGGGACGACGCCACCCTCGAACGACACGTACGACGCCGGCCCTGGGTCGTCCGCGGCGCGGAGCGGCACGTCTGCGTACGCCGGTGACACCGCCGGATTGCACGACAGCACGTGCTTGACGTCGATGAGCAGCAGCTCCTGGTGCTGCTCCTCGTGGTGTGTCCCCAACCGGAGGATCGCCGCGACGTCGGGGGCGAGTTCGTCGCCGGCGAGCACGTCGTCGAGTTCGGCATCGACCGCCCGTCGGTAGGCGACCACGTCGTCGAGCGGCGGCCGGGTGAGCAGGCCGCGCTCGGGACGGGGATGCCGGGCGCCGACGGCGTCGTAGTAGCTGTTGAAGAGAAACCGGAACTCCGGTCGGTCCCAGTCGCGTGCCGAACAGCCGTCGGCGCCGAGGACGAACTCGGCGAAGAACCACGTCGTGTGGGCCCGGTGCCATTTCGTCGGGCTCACGTCGGCCATCGACTGCACGACCTGGTCCTCGCCCGAGAGCGGCGAGGCGAGCAGCTCTGTCCGGGCTCGAACCCGGCGGACACGTTCAGCCAGGTCGCTGGTTCGCGTCGTG
>JBCBDK010000769.1:0-1775 GCA_038529675.1 Actinomycetota bacterium | reverse complement strand
TCGACACGGTCTCGCTCGTCGTGAACGAGGACCTCCTCGACGGCTCGGGCCTCACGACCGCCGATCTGCAGGACCTCGACTGGAACCCCGACGACGGCGGCACCTTCGAAGCGGCGATCGCGGCACTCAGCGTCGACAGCAACGGCGTCCGCGGCAACGAGGACGGCTTCGACCCGACCAGCGTTGCCACGTACGGCTACATCTCGAACAGTGGCTACGCCGACGCCTACAGCCAGACCGGCTGGTCGGCGTTCTTCGGTGGCAACGACTTCGAGTACCTCGACACGAACCCGTGGGGCACCGTCTACAACTACGACAGCCCTGAGTTCCTCGAGGGCATGGCCTGGTGGCGCAGCCTCGTCGAGAAGGGCTACATGCCCGACTCGGAGACGCTCGCGGGCTCGGGCGCCGACACCATCTTCGCCGATGGTGGCGCCGCCACGATGACCGACGGCTCCTGGAAGATCGGCACGTGGACGGGTCCCGACTTCTCGGGCACCGCATCGTTCGTGCCGACCCCGGTCGGCCCGTCCGGTCAGCGCTCGTCGATGTACAACGGCCTCGCCGACTCGATCACGACCGCTTCGCAGCACCCTGACGAGGCGTACGCCTGGGTCCAGTACATGGCATCGCCGGCGTGTCAGAACGTCATCGGTGGCGGCGCGGTCGTCTTCCCGGCGATCCCCGAGGCCACGGCCGTCGCGCAGGAGGCCCACGCCTCCAACGGCGTGAACGTCGAGGCGTTCACCGTGCACGTCAACGACGGCACCACCTTCCTGTTCCCGATCTCGATCGAGGGCTCGGAGGTCCAGAACCAGGTCGGCACCACGCTCGACGCCTTCATGCGCGGCGAAGCCGACGAACAGGCGATCATCGACGTCAACGCAGCGATCAACGATCTGATCGCCAGCGCTGGCTGATCTGATCACGTGAACACGACGCAGCGCCGGGGGCGCGTCAGCCCCCGGCGCTGCGTACGCGTCCGACCGCTTTCACCGACCCGTCTCGTCGCGGCGATGCTCGCGTCGGCCGTGGTCGTCCTCGCCGCGTGCGGCGGGAACGACTCCGACCGGACCGCACCGTCCGATGGGAACGCAATGCAAACGTCCGAATCGTCCTCCGCCGAGGAGGGCGTCGATCCAGGTGGCCGGGGGGTCGTCAACGTGTCCGCAACCGTCGGCGTCGTCGAGCATCGTGATCGCACGTGCTCCGGCGCGTTCCGAAGCGTCGAACTCGACCACGTCACGACCCCGCGCGGCGAAGCCGTCGCCACGGTCGACGGCACCGGCGCCGGCGCGTTCGTCGACGACCTCGACGATGACGGTCGGCTCGACATCGTGCTCCCGAACCTGTCCGGCGAGACGTCGATCTTCTGGAACACGACCGGCGACGACGGCGATCTGCGCTTCGACCGGGCGACGCTCGAGCGAGGCCGCTTCCGTCAGGCCGCAGCGGCCGACGTCGACGCAGACGGAGACCGCGACCTCCTCCTCACGACCGGGATCGGCCCACCGGTCGCGTTCCTCTCCCAGGCCGACGTGGGCGCGCCGCGGTCGTTCGAGCGGACCGAGTACCGGACCCGGGTGGTGGCGTACTCGCTCGCCCCGGGCGATCTCGACGGTGATGGCTCCATCGAGGTCGTCACCGGTTCGTACAACGCCGAACTCACCCAGAACCGCGACCCACGGGTGCTGCGAGGGGTGGAGATCGGCGTCGCCGTCACGCGACCGACCGCGGCAACGCTGGCCACCGGGGTGGACACCGAGTTCCTCACC
>JBCBDK010000768.1:0-1780 GCA_038529675.1 Actinomycetota bacterium | reverse complement strand
CCAGCGGGAACGGAGCGGATGACGGGAATCGAACCCGCGTTCTCAGCTTGGGAAGATGATGTTCCGACCTCGCCGACCGGCCTGTCATGCTGCACTTTCGCGCCATGACCTGGTGGTTTGTGCACTGTTGTCCGTCCGTGAGATTAGCCGGTCCTGACCCCTGTTGACCGCTGAGGGTGGCACACCCATGGCACGCCGCCATGGTGCAGAGTCAGCAGACGGACCGTCGGCAGAAGTCCGGCGGCGTCCGGACGAGACCGGGCGCCGGTAGATACTTGCAGCACCTTTCAGCGGATGGTCGCGATCAACGATCGAAGCCAGAGCCGCCATTGCGGTTCCGATGTGGTGCGGTCGTCGGGGCACGCTCGGACGCGGCCGCCAACGATGAAGTAGTGACATCTGCGTTCGGGGCGGGCGGCAACGACGGACGGACGAACCGAGATGTTGGCTGGGTCGAGCGTCCAGGATGGGTGTCGCTGTGGGTCAAGGTTGAGCTGGACCTCGTGGCCAGTGTCGCACGGGCACCGGAAGATCAGCCACTTGTTCGGGAGCAGTACAAGTTCGCGACGAGCGACGTCGCCGATGTCTGCGCGACGGTCAACCTGTCTGATGGTGGTGAATCGGGGCCGCCGACCGATCATGACGCCCAGAGCAGGTCGAGGTCGACCTCGGCTCGACCCGTTCCCCACTGGATGGGTTCGTTGCAGATGCACCCGGTGCGCGGGTGCGGCTTGCTGCGCCGCTTCCTGTGTGCGCTGAGTTGCAGAAGGGTTTCGGTTGCACCGTCGTCGGAGTGGAGGTCAAGGAACCGGTCGAGGAACTCAGCGACTCCTTCGGCGGCGACCATCGTGGTGTAGGCGATAACCGAGGGAGCGGGTTCGTCGAGGTCGGGCACGTAGCCTTCGGCGGCGAGCCGTCGACGTTCGGTTGGGTCGAGCGACTCGGTTGCGGCGATCTGGGGGTCGACGTGCCCGCCGCACAGCAGGCAGGCCGCTCCGGGTGCGGCCCATGTCACTCGACCCCAACCGTTGAGCCGCCCGGCCGTGTTGGCGACGACGACGCCGAGGTCGATGACGGGCACGAGGTGGAGGTATGCAAGTCGGGAGAGCACGATTCGTGAGGCGTGGCTGTCGGTGCACCCGAACACGACGTCGCATTGGGCGAGCGCCAGTCTCGATGACTCTGTCCGGATGTCCTGGTTGAGCGCCACGAGCGTCGTGTCCAGTCCCATCCGGGCGATGTGTTCGGTGACGACGTCGACCTTCGGGCGGCCGAGGTCATTCAGTGTGGTGCCGTAGCCGCGCGACACGGTCGAGGCGGTTACGACGTCGTTGTCGATGACGAGTTCTTCACCGACGCCGAGGCGGGCGACCTGCTCGATCGCGGGCGAGCCGGTACCACCGGCGCCGGCGAAGCCAACTCGCAGCGAGCCGAGAGTGCGCTTGCCACGCTTGCCGAGCGCCCGGATCGCTCGGTCGTGCACATCGTCGCGCAACGGTGCGGCGTCATCGGGCAGGTGGATGTCCACGCGGTCACCCACGATCCGCACGACGTCGACACCTCGAAACTGGTCGGCTGTGACGAGGCGGGCGACGAAACGTGGGGCAGCGGGTGTGCCGGCGACGACGACGGACACGACGACGTCGTTGCCGGCCGTTCGACGGAGCTCGGCGCCGACGGTGCGGTCAAACGTGTCGTCGCGTGGTGAGAACGCCGCCGACCCGTTCGGGTGCGTGTGCAAGAGGACGGGGACATCTCCGGCAGATTTCGCTCGCCGGAG
>JBCBDK010000767.1:0-1780 GCA_038529675.1 Actinomycetota bacterium | reverse complement strand
TACTCGCCGGACTCGTAGATCTCCCGGGCCTTCTCGACCGACTCGAACTCGAGGACCACGGTCTGCTTGCCCACGTCCTCGCCTTCGACGACCTCGGAGTCGGGATCGAGGACGAGGATCTTCGTGTCGGATCCGATCTTCAACGCCGGCGCGGCACCACCCTGGTACTCGGCGTAGAGGTCGGGGTCGGTGACGTCGTAGTTGACGATGAGGTAGGCAGCCATGGCGGCCGACCCTAGGACGCGCGTCAGGCCGTGAACGAGTTGCCGGTCGCGGTGAGCCGTGCCTGCGCACGAGCCTTGCCGGCGACCGCGTCGGCGATCTTCGCCTCGACCTGCTCGTCGCGGAGCGTCCGCTCGTGGCGGTCGAGTGCGGTCTTGGCGCGCTCGACGTCGATGTCCTCCGCCAGTTCGGCGACGTCGGAAAGGATCGACACGGTGTTGCCGCTCACCTCGACGAAACCGCGATGGACGGCGACGTCCTGGATCTTGCCGTCGGTGAGGAAGATGCGCGTGTGGTTCTCGACCAGCGCCCCGAGGAACGGTGCGTGACCGGCCTGGAACGCGATCTCGCCGCCGCCGAGCGTGCGGGTGATGACCATGTTGGCCTCACCCGAGAAGAGCACCTTCTCGGGTGACACGATGTCGACGGTCATGGCGTCAGCCATGTCGATTCCCTCTCTCGTTCCGACCGGCCGGCTCAGCTGTCCGCCAGGGACTTGGCCTTGGCCTGGACCTGGTCGATGTTGCCGACGTTGAGGAACGCCTGCTCGGGCAGCTCGTCGAGGTCGCCGTTGATCAGCGCCTCGAACGACTCGACCGTTTCGGCGACCGGGACGTATTCACCGTCGAGACCGGTGAAGGTCTTGGCGACGAAGAAGGGCTGCGACAGGAAGCGCTGCACCTTGCGGGCACGCGAGACGGTGAGGCGGTCCTCCTCGGACAGCTCGTCGAGGCCAAGGATGGCGATGATGTCCTGCAGCTCCTTGTACCGCTGCAGGGTCTCCTGCACGCGGCGGGCGACGTCGTAGTGGTGGTCGCCGACGACCTCGGGCGACAGGATCGTCGACGTCGAGGCCAGCGGGTCCACCGCCGGGTAGATGCCCAGCGCCGCGACCTGACGGGACAGCTCGGTCGTCGCGTCGAGGTGCGTGAAGGTCGTGAACGGCGCCGGGTCGGTGTAGTCGTCGGCGGGCACGTAGACGGCCTGCAGCGACGTGATCGAACGACCGCGGGTCGAGGTGATGCGCTCCTGGAGCTGGCCCATCTCGTCGGCGAGCGTGGGCTGGTAGCCCACCGCCGACGGCATGCGGCCGAGGAGCGTCGACACCTCGGAACCGGCCTGCACGAAGCGGAAAATGTTGTCGACGAAGAGCAGCACGTCCTGGTTCTGCTCGTCGCGGAAGTACTCCGCCATCGTGAGGGCCGAGAGGGCGACGCGCAGGCGGACCCCCGGCGGCTCGTCCATCTGGCCGAACACCAGCGCGGCCTTCTCGTACACACCCGACTCCTGCATCTCGAGGCGGAGGTCGGTGCCCTCACGGGTGCGCTCACCGACGCCGGCGAACACGGACACACCACCGTGCTGCGAGGCGACTCGGTTGATCATCTCGGTGATGAGCACGGTCTTGCCGACGCCCGCACCACCGAACAGGCCGATCTTGCCGCCGGCCACGTACGGGGTGAGGAGGTCGATCACCTTGATGCCGGTCTCGAACATGCGAGCCGACGGCTCGAGCGCATCGAAGGTCGGGGCCTCACGGTGGATGTCCCACCGCTCG
>JBCBDK010000766.1:0-1794 GCA_038529675.1 Actinomycetota bacterium | reverse complement strand
GTGCGATATCGCCGACGTCCCGGTCCTTCGACAGGCGCAGGGCCACGAAGTAGGCCTGCTCGGCCACGCAGGGCTGCAGCACCGCGTCCAGTTCGTCGGGCAGCTCGTAATTGTTGCGCTGCAGGAAGTCGAGGAGCCCGGCGGACGAGCTAGCCTGCAGCGTGAGCGTCTCGTAGGGGCCCACCTGGGACTGGGCGACCACGACCACACCGCCGTCCTCGGCGGTCGACTCGGGATCAACCGCGACGTCGCGCTGGCGGCCGCCATGGTCGCGTCCGACGACGGGTCGGTCACCACGCTCACTCCCGGTCCAGCGATCGAGGCGCTCTACGGCGAATGCCCGGAGCCCGAGGTCGACGCAGCGCTGTCCCGGCTCGGACCACAACCGATGGCGACGATGACGCAGCCGACGTCCGGGTCCCCGCTCGGATCGATCCCGTCGACCTACGTCGTCTGCTTGCGCGACCGGACGGTCCACCCCGACCACCAAGCGGCCATGGCCGCACGATGTGACCGGACCGTCGTCCTCGACACCGATCATTCGCCGTTCCTCAGCGCGACGACCGAGCTCGCCGACATCGTCGAACCGATCGCCCGGGGCAGCGCGTGAAGGTCCGGATCGGATACGGCCTCGGGACCAGCTCGCGACTGAACGACGAGTCCTACGGTGCGGTCGTCGACGCGCTCGAGGCGCACCGGTTCGACTCGCTGTGGCTCTCGGAGAAGATCAGCGGCGTCGCGCCCGACCCGATGGTCGCGATGGCGTACGGCGCCGGACGGACCACGCACCTCAAGTTCGGGATGTCGGTGATGGTGCTCCCCGGTCGCAACCCGGTCGTGCTCGCGAAGGAACTGGCGACGCTCGCCCGGATGGCACCGGGACGTCTGCTGCCAGCGTTCGGGCTGGGCGCGGTCGATCCGGTCGAGCAACAGGCGTTCGGCGTGGAGCGGGGGGAGCGGGCTCGACTGTTCGACGAGATGTTCGAGATCCTCCGAAGATGCTGGACCGGCGAACCGTTCACGTACCACGGCGAACGCTTCTCGTACGACGGTGTCGTCGTCCGACCGGCCCCGACCCGCATGGACGTGTGGCTCGGCGGGATCGCGCCATCGGAGCTCAAGCGTGTCGGTCGTCTCGCCGACGGCTGGCTGCCATCCTTCGTCACACCAGCCGACGCGGCGGCCGGACGGATCGTGATCGAGCAGGTCTGCGACGAACACGACCGCGAGATCGAAGACGATCACTTCGGCGTGCTGATCCCCTACTGTTTCGGCGAGATCCCCGACGCACTGCGGGCGCTGCTCGCCCGGCGACGACCCGATCTCGCTGATGTCGGCGAGATCGTGCCGACCGACTGGGGAGCGCTGCAGGCCACGATCGGTCGCTTCGTCGATGTCGGGACGACCAAGTTCGTCGTGGTGCCGATCGTCGAGCCGGGCGACGCCGACGCCTGGCTCGGCCATCTCGCCGAGGCGGCCGACGTGCTCAAGCCGCTCGAGACGGGCTGACCCGATACTGAACGAGCGAGCGGACGACAGAACGTTCGGGGTCAGACCCCAACCGTTCTCCCGAGAACGCAACGACTCCGACCCCAACCGTTCTCGGGCTCGTCGTCGTGGTGACTACTGCTTGCGCTTCTGGATGTTGGCCCACTCGTCGCGGAGGCCGACGGTGCGGTGGAACAGCATGGACTCGTCAGCGTCGTGGGCGAAGTAGCCGAGACGCTCGAACTGGACGACCGTGCCGGGCGGCGGGTCAACGAGTGGGCCAACATCCAGAAGCGCAAGCAGTAG
>JBCBDK010000765.1:0-1795 GCA_038529675.1 Actinomycetota bacterium | reverse complement strand
TCGGCGAACCGATCGAGTGCCGACATGATAAGCTACAGAGCCAACGGCGCGAAGGCGTCGATGGTGTTGCCCGTGCCCGCTTCGTCGGCGAGGCTCCCGTCCGTCGGGTCCATGACGTAGGCGTCGTGACCGTGACGACCCTCGCCGTCGACGGGTCGGCGACCGAGCAGCCGCAAGTGGTGCAGCGGTCCGTTCTCGTCCTCCTCCGACGTGTGGTTGAACACCACGTCGAGCCACACCTCGATGTCGAGGTCGTGGGCGGTGGCGACGAGCGCGGCCAACTCGTCGGGCGCCCGATCAGGATCGTCGGCGTACTGCTGGTGGACCGCGCCGAAGACGATCGGCATGTAGCCCCAGTAGTTGTGCTCGGCGGGATCGAACTGATGTACCGGCAGGAGCTCGAGCACCGAGACGCCGAGGTCGGCGAGGCGTGGGAGTTCGTCGAGCAGCGCGGCGAACGTGCCCCGGTCCGACCGATCGTGGCGCATCGTCATCCCGCGGACGTGCGCCTCGTAGACGACGAGGTCGCGGGAGGTCCATCGCTGCGCGCGCGGCGACGGCCACGGCCGGCAGACGGCCCAGATGTCGGGTCGGTGGCGCTCGTGGTCGGGACCGAACCACAGATGCGACGCGTCGGGGTCGACGAACGGTCCGAGGCGCTCCGACCCGGGCGTCGGCTCGACGAACCACCGGCTCCGACCCCCTCGCTCCTCCACCACGGGGAAACCGAACATCGCGGTCGCCCACCGCCCGTCGTCACGCCGCTGCACGGCCGGCAGTCTGTCAGCGGATCGCGGCGACCGCATCGACGATGTGCGAGGGGTCCGCCATCGGGTTCGCTCCGACCGACCGCAGCCACCGTTCGCCGTCGATCGTCGCCGACGACACGAACACGTCGTCGGGCAGCGAGGCCTGCACGGCGTCGGCCGGATGCCGACGGTGTCGCCAGTTCAGCACTGCGGACTGCGGGGTTGTCCGAGCCTCGAGGTCGGGGTGCTCGACGACGAGCCGGTGGAGCTCGTCCGCCAGCTCCATCGTCCGATCGATCGCAGCCGCCACCCCGCTCCGCCCGAACGCGAGCAACGTCGCCAGCAGCGGGACGGCGGTCGCTCCGTGGGAGCCGAGCACGCCGACGTTCGCAAGCGCGAGGTACGGCCCGTCCACGCTGATCGACGCGTGCGCCGCCTCGGCGTCGGCGAACAACACGAGCGCGGACTCCTTCGGTTGGAACAACCACTTGTGTGCCGAGACGGCGACGCTGTCGGCGCGCTCGACACCGTCGAGCAACGATGCGTGCCGATCGCTCAGCCGGAGGGGTCCGGCCCAGGCGGCGTCGACGTGTCGCCAACGTGCGCCCTCGCCGGCATCGAGCCGCTCGATCTCACCGGTGCTGGTGGCGCCGGCGGTGATGACGACAGCGGCATCGCTCACGTCGCCGACGTCACTCGGGTCGTCCCACCCTGCGACGGTCCGATGAGCGAGTCCGAGCAGATGCGCAGCCTTGCGAACGCTCAGGTGCGCCATCGGCGTCGACACGACCTCGGTCGAGCCGACTTCGCGCGCCGCCCACAGCGCCGTCAGGTTCGCCACGGTGGATCCCGGCGTGAGGTGCCCGCCGTCCGTCCCGAACGAGGGCGCCAGCCACCGGATCGCACGTTCCTCGAGGCTGCGGGCCACGGGTGCGGTGTCGGGATGCAGCAGGTTCTGATTGCGGCTCGCCGTCCACATCGATGCGGCCCAGGTGACCCACGGTGTCGACGGATCCATGTGAGCGAAGAAGCCCGGCGCGCCGAGG
>JBCBDK010000764.1:0-1819 GCA_038529675.1 Actinomycetota bacterium | reverse complement strand
GACGGCCGTCGCCAGATCAACTGGGACGCCGCGCCGGCGGCGATCAGCGACCCGAACCCGTTCCCCGGCGACTTCTTCAACGGCGACGCAGCTCCGCGGGCACGCGGCATCGAGTTCACGACGCCGGGCACCGGGTTCCTGCTGAGCGGTGATCTCGACGACGGCACGCCGATCGAATTCGAGAGCATCAACCGCACCTATCTCGACGAGTTCGGGACGTTCTCGCCCGAGCGGCTCTTCACGCCGATCGGTTCCAACGTCGTCGACGTGCGCTTCTTCAGCCCGGTCGATCAGACGACGCCGGCGACCGTCGACGGATTCGGCGCCGTGTTCACCGACGTCGACCTCGCGGGCAGCGCACAGCTCGAGTACTTCGACGTGGACGGCAACGTCCTGCACGTCGTCACGGCCGAAGGTGCACCGGGCTCGGAGACCCTCGAGTTCCTCGGCGCGCAGTTCGACGACAACTGCGTCGCCAGCGTCAGGATCACTGCAGGCGAACAGCCGTTGGCGACGGAGGTCTTCGACGTGACCACCGCCCAGGAGCTCGGCGAGCCGTTGTTCGGCTCGGTCGCCGATGTCGTGGCGATGGACGACTTCATCTTCGGCGAGCCTGCTGCGCCCATCTGCCTCGGCCAGGTCCCGACGATCGTCGCCGACGGTTCCGGACCGGTCGTCGGAACCGAGGGTGACGACGTCATCTTCGGCACCGACGGCCGCGACGTGATCGACGGTCGCGGCGGCAACGACGTGATCTGCGGCGAGGGCGGCGACGACACCATCCGCGGCGGCGCCGGCGACGACACGATCGACGGCGGGGCGAACAACGACACCGTCTTCGGCGGTGGTGGCAACGACACCATCACCGATCCGAGCGGGACGAACGACCTCAACGGTCAGGGCGGCAACGACACGATCGAGGGCGGCGGCGCCGACGACACGATCGACGGCGGCGCCGGTCGTGACGTGCTGCGCGGATTCGCCGGCGACGACACCATCGTCGGTGGCCAGGGCCGTGACCAGATCCGCGGTGGCGCCGGCAACGACACCTGTGGGGTCGACTTCGCCGACGTGACCGTGGGCTGTGAGTTCGTCGTGAACTGATCAGGTCACGACCGCCTCTCGGGGTGGCTGACCAACTCGGGGGCGGCGGAGGAACACCCGCCGCCCCCGACTCGTGTCGGCCGAAGCGCGGCGGAGAACGCAACGAAGCTCGAAGAATCGACCAGGCGTCCTGCGCCACGATGCAGGTCGCATGCTGAACCTCACGACGCCAGGTCGCCGTGCTCCCTGCCGCTTGCGGCCGGGGCGCTCCATCGCCGGCGCCGACGAGCGCGTCGCGATCGACAACGTGAACGCCGAGGATCCGACGACCGACGAGGACCGGAACTTCGTGATGATCAACGAGGACGGATTCCGGGTGCGGAACGACCCCGGCACGATCGAGAGCATCACCGAGGTCTGCGACCGGTCGTCGGAAGGCTCGCTTGACTACGTCGACGTGCTCTTCGTCGGCGCCCTCGACGACGGGCGGGCAGTCGAGGCTCAGATCGTCTGCATCTTGCAGAACCAGTTCTGACCGCCGTGTGGTGGCGTCAGCGCCCGCGGGGTGATCGCGGTGCGAGATCGACGGTCGGCCCGATGCAGTTCAGGTCAACAGCTGCTCGAGGATGTCGACCACACGTGCCCGGAGCCACTCGCCCAACAGCTTGGCCTGCGCGTCCCCCGTCAAGCGTTCGGCGTCGTGCCGTCGGTGGACGTGGCTGAGTCGCCCTGGGATGGTTGGAGGCTCCTGACCTTGGAAACGAGGATGGAGTTA
>JBCBDK010000763.1:0-1824 GCA_038529675.1 Actinomycetota bacterium | reverse complement strand
CACCAACCAGCTGGCCGAGGTCGCAAGCGACCGCCAGTCGCCGGCGAACCTGCTCGCACGCCGAGTCCAGTTGGCGCTCGGCGAGGCGATGGCCGGCGCCAGGTTCGAGCACGTCGACGAACTGATGAACGACCTCTGGGCGCTCGGTCCACGCGCCCGGCCGATCGACCTCGCCGGCGTGATACCACTCGGCTGCCACGTCGCGTGCACGACCGGCAGGTGGGACGAAGCCGACCGGCTGCTTCTGCGCTTCGAGATCGAGGGCCGGCGGAGCGGCCTGCCGAGGGCGGTGTGGCAGCCCAAGGCGATGCGGGCCGCGCTCCTCGACGCCGAGGGCGACCACGACGAAGCCGCCGCACTGGCGGCGGATGCTCAGCGGATCGGGAGCCGACTGGACGTGCCCGACGCCGAGATGACGTTCGCACTGTTCACGCTCGGCCAGCACTACCGGGCCGGAGCGATGGCCCAGTTCGAACCGTTGCTGCCGCAGGTCGACGAGCGCTACCGCCGTCATGCGATCTACCACGGGTTCCTCGCCGTGGCGCAGATCGATGCCGGCAACGAGTCGGGCGCGGCCCGGTCGCTCGCGGCCGCCGCGGAGCAGCTGCGCGGGACTCGGAGTCTGTTCGCTCCCGCCGAACTCGCGATCTCCACGTTCGTCGCGTCGATGCTCGGCGACGTCGAGGTCGCCACCACGCTGGCATCGGAACTCGTGCCACGACGCGGTCGGCAGGTGTTCCTCGGCTACGGCGGACCGTACCTGGGCCCCGTCGACTGGTATCTCGGCATGGCGGCGGCCGCCGCCGGCGCCAACGAGCAGGCACACGAGCTGTTCGACTCGGCGTGTCGGTCACCCGACGGGGGTCGCGCCACCTGCTGGATCGACGCGCCGCTCCGACATCGTCACGCGCTCCGATGAATCACACCAGCGGACACTCGTCGCCCAATGCGTCCCAGAGCATCGCCGGGCTGACGATGTAGTGCGTGGGGCCGGTGGCGAGCACGGACTCGTCGCCCTTGGTCACGAGGTCATCCAGATCCCTCCCATCACCGATGAGGTCATCGAGCGCCTCACCGAGCAAGCCGAGGTAGCCCGCGAGGTCGTCGAGCGGTCCGATCATCCAGAGGAACCGGTCCAGCGGTGAGGGAGTTCCCGGATCGACTTCCGCCGGCGGGAGAACCGGCAGATCGGGGATGACTGCGACATCGCCAGACGACGTACCCGGGCTGGTGTCGCTCGGCGGAGATGCCCCCGGACCGGGAACCGAGCTGTCGGCGAGCACTTCGGGGAAGTCGAACTCGACGACGTCGCCGATGATCTTGACCTTGGTACCGAGCTTGTCGACGCCGAGCGGCCCGCTCAGCCCGTTGACGACGCCACCGAAGCCCGTCGGGAGTGCCAACCTGAGCCCATCCTCCACCCTGGCCCTCCGCGACCCGGCCTCCTCGCCCTCCTCCTTGAGCAGGATGTCGAGCATCCGCTGGACATCGGCGAGTTCGGGAGGCAGCTCGCTCGCGGTGAGCCCGCCGACCAACGGTCGTGGGGGCGCCGGCTCCTCGAAGCCGAGTCCGGGTCCCCACGCTGCGACGATTGCCGACACGCACGAGTGCTGGTCGGGATTCGCCTCGTATGCCAAGGCGTTCGCTCCGTATGCCGCTCGGAGCAGCTTCTCGCGCAGGTCGCCGTCCGGGAGCATCCGCGCTTTCGTTGCGAGCGCGAAGGACACGAGCCCGGCGACGCTGTACTCCGTGTCGCACTCCACGAGATGTTGCGAGGCCTCGACGAGCGAATCGACCTTCTCCGAAGGAGGTCGCCGCACGCTC
>JBCBDK010000762.1:0-1824 GCA_038529675.1 Actinomycetota bacterium | reverse complement strand
CGCGCTCGGCATCTGGTGGCCCCGCGGCGACGGCGACGCGCTCCGCAGCGCGGCCAGCGCCTGGGAGACGATGGCCGACTACCTGGAGGACACGACGGCAACGCTCGACCAGGCCGCGCTGCGGGTGCTCGACGACCACTGCGGCGCGAGTGCGGATGCGTTCGCGAACCTGTGGGATGAGTGGTCGGGCAATGCCGGCTACCTGCGCACCACGGCCAACGACTGCCGACGGCTGTGCGTCGCGCTGCTCGACTTCGCCGGCGACATCGACGCCGCCGACCGGACGATCGTCCGTCTGATCGAACTCGCGCTGTCGTCGGTCACGGGGGGCGGAACCGGCGGAGGTACCACGCTGTTCGACCTCGACGAGGTGTGGCGCCGGTGGCTCGACGAGGCGATCGGCGCCGTCGGGGCCGGCTTGTCGGCGGGTGCGGAGCGGACCGCCGCCGCTGCCCGCGCCGTCGACGCTCGCCTGACGCCTCGATCACCCGACGCTGCCGCCGGCACCGCACCGGTGGTCGTGGCGCCGGCCGACGGGTCGAGCGACCTCGACGTCCCGATCGTCCACGCCGGCGAACCGGTGGCCGCCGGCGTCGGTTCGACCGGCAGCGGAGCCCGCCACGGCGAGGGGATCGATCTCGACCTGGTCGACCCTGACGAGATCGACTGGGTCGACCCGGGAACGCCGACCGATCTGTCGCACCTCGGCGACACCGAGGTCGACCTCGGTGCCGGTCAGGGCGTCGTCGCGGTCATCGGCGCGCCCGAGCCGACGACGCCCGTCCCTGCGCCACCCACCACGCCGGGCGGCTGGCCGTCGGGTTGGCCCGTCGACCCGTCCACCGGTCGACCGCAGCCGTATCCGGGCGGGCCCACGACACCCGGCTGGACACCAGGTTGGCCGCCCGGCACGCCGGGTGGTGTCGACGACGACCAGCCGGTCACGATCAACGTGAACGGAGACGGCGCGGTCGTGAACGTCGGCGACAACAACTCGGTCACGGTCACCGCACCGGCGACCGGAACGCCGTCGATCGTCCCGCCGCCGATCGCGCCCGCACCGCCGCTCGAACTCGACCCGATCGACGAGCCCGACACGATCGCACCACCCGCGGGCGGCGCCGCCTTCGGCGGTGGTGGCGGGTTCGGCGGTGGTGGCGGGTTCGGCGGCGGCACGGTCGACCTGTCCGGCATCGACGGCCCGACCACGGAGTACGAGCCGTTCGAGCTGACCGAGGTCGGCTCCGACACCTTCGTCGACTCGTTGGAACTCCCGCCCGATGCGATCTCGACCGCAACACCTGACGTGGCTGCACCATCGGGTTCGAGTCGTGGGCGGACGCCGTTCTTCCCGATGATGCCGATGGGGATGGGCGGCGCCGGTGGCGATGACGGCCAGGAGCCGCGCCGCAAGCGAATGCGGCACTGAGTCGCCCACGACGCTTCCGGTTCCGGTCCGCCCGAGCAGCGGGAAGCTTCCTACGCTCGGCGCGGTGAGGACGATGCGAGCACGACCAGCCGGGAACGTCGATCGATGAGCGGTGAACTGGCCGAACGCTCGGTCGTCGTCACCGGTGCGACCGGCGGGATGGGCCGTGCCATCACCTCGACGTTGGCGGCCGCCGGCGCGCACGTGCTCGCCACCGACCTGACCGACGCCGGTGCCGACGCCCTGATCGCCGAGGCCGACGGTTCACCGGGCACGGTGCGGTTCGAGCCTGCCGACGTCGCCGACGGCGAACAGGTCGCCCGCATCGTCGCCGCTGCGACGGCGCGTACCGGGCGACTCGATGCCGCGGTCAACGCAGCGGCGATCGAGTTCGA
>JBCBDK010000761.1:0-1830 GCA_038529675.1 Actinomycetota bacterium | reverse complement strand
GCCGAGCTCTGCCTGGGCGATCGCCTTGGCAGAGGCTGTCACGCGCTCGATCCTCGACGACGCCGCCGACTCCGATCGGAGCAGGATTGCTGCGAACGGAGCGATGTCGGCCCCCATCTCGGCATCGAACCGAGCGAGCTCCGCGGTCGCTTCGTCAGCCAGCGCGATGACGGTGGACGACAGCGCTGGCTCCAGCCCACCGATGTCGGGGACGACCGCCGCCCGATACGGACCCGAGAACGTGGCCTGCCAACGTCTCGGAACATCGAGCGAGCTGGTCCACGGACGCTCCTCGGACCCGACCGGCGGCCACCCGCTCATGCCTGCATCGTAGCAACCCTTATTCAGAGTATTGGCCAATGTATGAGTACAGGCGAACCTTCTCTCCGCAGGACCCGGTCAGGGCGTGCCGACGCCGGCATAGCGGACCCCGGACAGCTTCGCCATCCGGTCGTCCCATGTGGCGAGGTCGTCCACGTTCAGCTGACTCAGGTGCGAGTGCCCGCACGCTCGCGCCATCACGCTCATCAGTTCGGTCGAGGCGTGGAAGAAGTTCGCAAGCCGTTGGCTGGCGGCATCGACATCCAGCCGGGCGCGCAGCTCCGGCTTCTGTGTGGCGATCCCGGTGGGGCAGTTGTTGGAGTTGCACATGCGAGCGGCGACGCAGCCCACCGCCTGCATCGCCGAATTCGAGAGCGCGACGCCGTCCGCGCCGAGGGCCAGCGCCTTGACGAAGTCGACCGGCACGCGGAGACCGCCGGTGATGACGAGGGTGACCCGACCGCTCGCGCCTCGCTCGTCGAGGAACCGACGGGCACGGGCGAGCGCGGGGATGGTCGGCACGCTGATGTGATTCCTGAACATCTCGGGCGCCGCCCCGGTGCCGCCGCCGCGACCGTCCAGGATGATGTAGTCGACGCCAGCGTCGAGCGCGAATCCGATATCGGCCTCGATGTGATTCGCACTGAGCTTCATGCCGATCGGGATCCCACCGGTGACCTCGCGAACGCGGTCGCCGAAACGACGGAAGTCGTCGGCGGTGTGGAGGTCTCGGAACGTCGACGGCGAGATGGCCGGCTCACCTTCGGCGATGCCGCGAACCTCAGAGATCTTCCCCACGTTCTTCGCGCCGGGGAGGTGGCCGCCGGTTCCGGTCTTGGCCCCCTGCCCGCCCTTGAAGTGGAACGCCTGGACCGACGACAGGAGTTCCTCGCGATAGCCGAACTGGGCGCTGGCCAGCTCGTAGAAGTAGCGGCTGTTCGCTCGCTGCTCGTCGGGCAGCATGCCGCCCTCGCCGGAGCAGATACCGGTGCCGGCCAGTTCGGCGCCGGTCGCCAGCGCGACCTTCGCCTCTTCGGAGAGCGCACCGAAGCTCATGTCCGAGACGAAAAGTGGGATGTCGAGGTGCAATGGCTTGTCTGCCGCGGGGCCGATGACGAGTTCGGTCGCGACCTCGACGTCGTCGAGCAACGGCTTCGTCGCCATCTGCGCCGTCATGATCTGCAGGTCGTCCCAGCTCGGGAGATCCCGACGGGGGACCCCCATCGAGGTCATCGGTCCGTGGTGGCCGACCTTGCTCAGGCCGTCGCGGGCCAGTTCGTGGATGAACGCCACGGTCGGCTCCTCCGGCGTGGCCCTTGCGACCGGAGCACCGGATTCGCCGACCGCCACCGGCGTCGCCGCCTCGCCGTGGCCGCCGTCGGTGCCGACGAGGTCGTCGCCGAACTGGGCGTGGGTGCCATCGCAGAACGGTGCGTTGCCGGTTCGCTTGCATGCACACAGGTACGCCTCGCCGTCTGAATCCGCGGTGAACGCAGTCGGTGTGAAGTC
>JBCBDK010000760.1:0-1834 GCA_038529675.1 Actinomycetota bacterium | reverse complement strand
CGTCGACGGCGATGATCCCCCCACTCGGCTCAGCCGGTCACGGAGATCGACTGGCGCATGTAGGTTGCGTCGGTGAGTTGATCGACCAAGGCGCTCGCCGCATCCGCTCGGTTGATCCGGGTGATGGACCCCGAGTTGGTGGCGGTGTAGTCGCCCGTTCCCGGGTCGTCCTTGAGCACCGCGGCACGCACGATCGTCCACTCGAGTGGGCTCGCCTCGACGATGGCCTCCTGGCCCTCGTGGTCGGCGAACACGTTTCGCAGCAGGGTGCGGAAGAGCAGCCGTGAGGTGAGCGGGATCTGTCGCCAGCTCTCACCGACCCCTGCCGCCGACATCACGACGAGGCGTGTGACCTCGTTGGCGACCAGTGCATCGATCACCGACGTGGTCCCGACCGACAGGGTGGTCTTGTCCCGCAGGCCGGTGCTGCCAAGGCACACGATCGCGGCATCGTGTCCCTGGACGGCCGCCTCGACCTCAGCGGAGTCGAACACGTCGCCCTTGTGGACCTCCAGCGCCGGGTGGTCGATTTCGAGACGTTCGACGGAACGTCCGAACGCGGTCACGTTGTGACCCGCATCCAACGCGGCGCGCACGACGTGCTTCCCGGTCTTGCCTGTTGCCCCGAACACCACGACCCGCATGACGGTCCTCCCACCAGTTGCGAGTCAGTGTGCCCGACAATGAGGTTGCGGCCGCCATCGAGCAGGCCGAGCTCAGGCCACGAGGGCGAGCCGACCGCTGAACACTCAGGACCTGCGGGTGTCGATCAGGTGGCGGCGCAGAGTTCGACCTCGAACCCGTCGACGTTCTCCAGATAGGCCGCGTAGTGGTCCGGCCCGCCGGCGTAGGGGTGGCGATCCGCGAACAGCAGCGACCAGCCGTGCTCGGTGCACGCGTCGACCAGTCGATCGACGTCGGCCTGACTACCGCCGTGGAATGCGAGGTGGTTGAGTCCAGGAGCGAGGCGGTCGTGGGCGAGGTCCCGAGTGTCCGAGGACTGCTCGACGACGATGTAGGTTGCGCCCAGCTTCCAGCTCTTCCCGTTGGTCCACGCGTGAAACGGCCGATAACCGAGCTCGCCGAGGAGCCAGCCCCAGGAGGGCTCGGCGGTCTCGAAGTCCGCCACCCAGATCTCGACATGATGCAGATGCCCACGGTCAGCCACGGCCGAAGTCTCTCATCCGCCCGCCACTCGAAGTCGGGCTTCTGCCACCGCTCGCCAGGATGTCGAGAGGTCCGTGCCCAGCGCCTCCCCGGCGGCACTGGCCGCGGAGCGCAGGAGATCGGCGATCGCCCACGCCGCGGCGAGGATGCCGGCCGGGTCCGTTGGCTGCGAGTAGGTGTCCTCGAGCCGGGCCGGGAGCTCGAAGGGCTCCACATCCAACAGCGTGGTCAGCCCGAACGACGGGTACGGCACTCCACGACCAGCGGCGAACAACCGCAAGGCCTGGGTTCGGGCCTCGCGCAGCGACTCGACCGCCTCGAACAACGACCCTCGCCGAACGTACTTCGCCGTGTTCGACAACGCCCACCATCCCAGCATGACCCACTCGCGGGCCTGCTCGTCGCTGGCCGAAGCAACCGGCGGGACCCATGTTTCGGACAGCCGGTCGTCCTTGTCGACCACGGCGATCGAACCTTCGGGAAGTCCTGGTCGTTGATCGGCCGGCATGATCACCAGGTCGAGCTGAACCCCGGTCTCGTACTCGACAGCGAACCGAAGGATCCCGGGCGGCCAGGAATCCTCACGGTGGGCGAGAACATCAAGAGGTGCACCGACGGCGATGGTCAGCGCAAGAAGCGCCGGCGCGGCAAGCGCGGCGGTCGGAAG
>JBCBDK010000759.1:0-1846 GCA_038529675.1 Actinomycetota bacterium | reverse complement strand
ACATCGGGCCGACGGAGAAGCACCGATCGTCGGGACCGATGTCGAGGACGTTGGCGGCGTAGGTCGTGCACGTGTCGGGCAGGTCGCCGTGGGTGTGCATCGCGAGCTTCGGTCTCCCGGTCGTGCCGGACGTGCAGAGCCAGAAGCCGGGCGAGTCGCGCCAGGTGTCGTAGGGTTCGCCGTCGTCATCGGCGGCGACGAGCGCCGACCAGTCGTCCGAGCCGCTGACGATCACGTCGTCGAGTTCCGGGCAGCCCGCGCGGAGATCGTCGAGAGCGCCGACCCGGTCGCCGCTGATGACGAGCCGTCGAGCCCTCGAGTCGGCGATGATCACGGCGAGGTCACGCCCCGGGAGCAACGGGTTCGTGAGCACCGGGACGGCACCGATCCGCATCGCGCCGAGGAACGTGGCGACGAAGTCGACCGAGTCGAGCATCACCATCGCCACCCGCTCCTCGGGCCGCACACCCCGAGTGCGCAAGCCGGTCGCGACGCGCTCGGTCAGCTCGAGCAGGTCCGCGTAGCTCGTGGTGGCACCCCGGCAGCGCACAGCCGGGTGGTCGCCGCGGCCGTCGTCGACGTTGCGGTCGAGCAGCCACGTACTGGCGTTGAAGATGTCGTGCATCTGGATCCCCCATCGTTCGGATCGCAAGTTGGATTCCTGCTCAGGGACAGAATCCAACGGAAATCGGCGTTCTCGTTGGATTCTTGCTCGGGGACAGAATCCAACTCGACGTGCGGTCAGTGTGGCCCGTAGCGGGCTTCGCGATCGAGCCACCAGTCGTCCGCGCCCGCTCGCCACCGAGTGCGAGCCTCGGCGAACGCGTTCGCCGCATCGGCCCCCGGCCAGTCGTCGGGCAGCAGCTCGTACGGCAGTTGCGGGTCGACGAGCGGGAAGCGGCGCCAGCGGTGCACGGTCTCGGTCAGGGACCGGAGCGCCACCGTCGGCTCGTCACCGTCGCGATCGTGCAGCCACCGGGTGAACTCGCGGTACGTCGAGGCGATCGCCTCGAGGTCCCAGGCCCGTGCGGCGAGGTCGGCGCCGTCGCCCAACGCGCCGATCTCGGCGACGAACGACGTTGCACCGACGACACCTGCTGAGCCGACGGTCCGGGCCGCTTCGACCTCGCGGTCGACCCACGGGGAGATCCAGGTGGCGTGCCCGAGCGGGCCGTAGCCCGCCCACTTGAGTCCGACCGTGAGACCGTGACGATCGCCGCCACCGTCGGGCACGCTGGCGAGCAGCACCGACCATCGACCGTCCCAACCGCGTTCGTCGCGGCCGTGTCGATAGATGCGTTCCGCACCCTCGTCGAGCAGCTGGCGCGACGCGTCGGTGAGGTGCCAGCGGGTTCGTCGACCGTCGCGGCTGCGATCGAGCCAACCCCGCTCATCGAGCCGGACGAGGATCTGCCGAGTGGCCTTCTCGGTCACGCCGACCAGGCCCATCGCGTCGATGAGCGTCTGCGTCCACGCACTGCCGCCGTTCGGCCGGGCGAACTCGCCGAGAACGGTCACGAGGAGTGCCCTGCTGTTGCGAGCCATCGCCTGCCCCCCGCTCGTACTACCGAGCACGGGCGCGAGTCGCGCTTGACGTTCCTCATTCGGTGTGTGCAAACTCATCGGAGTGAGGAACATCGTAGATCCGATGCTTCCTGCGATCAAGGGCCGTCGGCTCCGGCTCCGAACCGTGATTCCGCAACGGTGCGAGATCCGGGTGCCGGGGCCAGGGCCGGGCCTCATCCACCGGCGACCACGTCCTACACCGTCCGAGACCACGGAGCTGCGATGACGACATCGACGAAGCACGAGCCGATCACGTTCGAGCGTCATCCCGACTCGTATC
>JBCBDK010000758.1:0-1856 GCA_038529675.1 Actinomycetota bacterium | reverse complement strand
TGGCGTCGGCCACAGACTTCGCCTCGAACTGGCCGCTGCCGCCGACGCGACGGCGAACGCACTGACGGCCGTCGCTGCCGCCAGCACCGGCGACCAGCCGACGATCGATCCGGATCGTGTGCGTTCCGCACTCTCCGGATTCCAGCAGGGCACCGCGCGTGCCGATCAAGAGTCGGAGCAGTCGTGACCATGACCGCTTCGTGCGCCAACCGAACCACCTGTCCGACGACTCCATCACCGACGTTCCCCGTCACCCGACACACCCTCAGGAAGGGATCCACCGTATGAACACCACCGCCTCCCCCGTCGCCCCGGACGCGACCGACGCTGCCAGTCTCGGCTTCGTCCTCGACCGGTTCGTCGAAGGCACCGAAGGTGTCGTGTTCGCCCAGACGGTCTCAGCCGACGGCATGCACCTCGCAGCCGCCAACGGCTTCGATCGTCCTCGGCACGACACGTTCGCCGCGATCGCGTCCGGGCTCGCCAGCCTGACCGACTCCAGCGTCGAGCTGTTCGGTGTCGGCCAGGTGACACGCCAGATCATCGAAGCGACCGAAGGTTGGGTCCTCATCAGCCGGATCTCAACCACTGCGGCGATCGGCGTGGTCGCCGAGCGTCACGCCGACCTCGGCCTCATCGGCTACGAGATGACGCGGCTCGCCCGCCAGCTCGGCCCGATGCTGTCGCCGGCCGTGATCGATCGCCTCAAGGGGACGCTCCAGCTGTGAGCTCCCTCGGCGTCCCACCCACTCGGTCGGGTCCGCCCGCTGCCGGGGGTGCGACGGAGTCGTCGAACGATCTCGTTCGTGCCTTCGTCCTCACCGGTGGTCGCACCCGCGCCGAGGCTCCCGAACTGGCCATCGAGACCGTCGTGTCGCAAGGACACGACGTCGCCCAACGGCGCGCCACGCTCCGGCGCGAGGAGTGTCGCATCGTCGACGTTCTCGCCGGACCGATGTCGATCGCTGAAGTGTCCGCCCACCTGACGATCCCGCTCCGCGCGGCGATCGTGTTGATCAGCGAATTGGTCGCCGCAGGCGCGCTGGTCGCCGGTCGGAGCGCCGACACCGGTGACACCGACTTCCTCCTGAAGATCCGATCTGCCCTCCAGCTCCTCTGAGCCCCGACGTCGACTCGAGCACTCTCATGAACACTGCTACCCCCTCCGCTCCCGGCGCTGCTGCGCCGACCGTGAGCGCCACCCGTTCGGCCAAGATCGTCGTCTCCGGCGGCTTCGGCGTCGGCAAGACCACGTTCGTCGGTGCCGTCTCCGAGATCGCCCCGCTGCGTACCGAGGCGTCGATGACCGCCGCCGCCGCACCCCACGACGACGCATCGAAGGTCGACACCAAGAACTCGACCACCGTCGCGATGGACTTCGGCCGCATCTCGGTCGCGGACGACGTCGTCGTCTACCTGTTCGGCACGCCTGGCCAGGATCGATTCGCCTTCATGTGGGATCAGGTCGCCATGGGCGCCCTCGGCGCGATCGTCCTCGTCGACACCGGCCGGCTGGCCGAGTGCTATCCGGCGATCGACTACTTCGAGTCGAAGGGTGTTCCCTTCGTCATCGCGGACAACCGATTCGGTCACTCGCCGCAGGGCACACCTGAACAGCTCCGCGACGCACTCGCCGTTCGCCCGGACGTCCCGATCGTTCAGATCGACGCTCGTGTCCGCGAGTCGGTGAAGTTCGCGCTGCTCACCCTCGTCGACCATCTCATCAAGCTCCGCCGCAACAGCTGACGCACCGACCCGAGTTGGATTCTTGCTCGGGGACGGAATCCAACTCCTCGACGGTCGAGTTGGATTCTTGCTCGGGGACGGAATCCAACTCCTCGACGGTCGAGTTGGAT
>JBCBDK010000757.1:0-1856 GCA_038529675.1 Actinomycetota bacterium | reverse complement strand
TGACTCCGACCCCGAACGTTCTGGAGAACGGCGTGACTCCGACCCCGAACGTTCTGGAGAACGGCGTGACTCCGACCCCGAACGTTCTCATCGACGGGCAGCGTACGCGGCGACTCGTTCGGCGGCGAGCTTGCCGGACACGAGCACCATCGGGACGCCGACGCCCGGCAGCGTCGACGACCCGGTGAAGACGAGGCCGGGGACCCGCTTGTCGACGTTGTTGGGCCGGAACGGACCGGTCTGGAAGAACGTGTGTGCCAGGGCGAACGGGGTGCCCTGCTCCATCCCCATCCGCTCCCAGTCGGTCGGGTCGTAGACCTCCTCGACCACCACATCGGTCGGGTAGCCGAGGGATGCGGTCGTGGTCCGCAGCGATTCCATGATCCGGTCTCGTTCGCGCGGCCAGTCGATCGAGCCCGACAGGTTGGGGGTCGGCTCGAGCACATAGATCGACGAGTGGCCGTCGGGGGCGAGCGTCGGGTCGTCGAGGCTGTGCAGCGTGACGAGGATCGACGGGTCGGGCATCCGGACGCCATCGTCGATCAGTGCCTTGAACGCCGAGTCCCAGCCCTCCCCGAAGTGGATGTTGTGATGTGCGGCCTCGGCAGGGGGCAGCCCCTTCACGCCGGCGATCCAGAGCAGACACGACGGCGAGTACTTCCCCTTGCGAGCGACCCGCGGTGGCTTCACGTCGTCGCCGAGCAGCTCGCGGTACGCCACCGGGAGATCGGGATTGCACACCACTGCGTCGGCCTCGATCAGCTCGACGTGTGCTTCGACGTCACCGTTCGAGGTGCTGGGCGAGCCGCCGACGTGGACGCCGAGGACCGAACCGTCGCCGCGCCGTGCGATGCGCTGCACCGGGGTGTCGTAGCGGATCTCGACCCCCGCCTTCTCCACCGCCGTCGCCAGCCCGGCAGCCATCTGGTGCATGCCGCCCTCGGGGACGAACACGCCGCGGATCGAATCCATGTAGGTGATGACCGCATAGATCGCCAGCGCTTCATAGGGCGCCAGGCCTGCGTACATCGACTGGAACGAGAAGATGCGCTGGAGTCGTTCGTCCTCGAAGAACGAGGCGACCTTCTTGCCGAGCTTCCCGAAGCCGCCGAGCTTGACGAGCGCCAGTCCGTCGCGCCACGGCTTCGCGAGGTCGAGCGGTGAGTCCAGGTTGACGTCGATGAACGACCGCATCTCGTGGGTGTAGAGCTGCTCGAGCCAGTCGCTGAAGCGACCGAATGCGTCTGCCTCGTTCGGGCCGGCGAAGCGACGGATCTCCTCGGTCATCGCTTCGCGACCGTGCTTGACGAGGAGTTCGGAGCCGTCGGCGTAGCAGGCCCGGTACATCGGGTCGACCGGCTTGATCGTGACGAAGTCGGCCATGTCGGCGCCGACGGCGTTGAACGTGTTCTCCAAGAGATCCGGCATCGTGAGCACGGTCGGACCGTTGTCGAGCACGAACCCGTCGGATCGGATGACCCCGGCACGCCCGCCGGGAATCGGGTCGCGCTCGACGATGGTCACGTCGTGACCGGCACCTCGAAGGTGTGCGGCGGCTGAGAGCCCACCGAGGCCCGCTCCGATGACGACGACGTTCATGTTCCTACCCTTGCTCGGAGGTGCGACGGACATGTATCCGGCACAACTCGTACGAACGGACGAGATGTACCCGGCACAACTCGTCCTAGACGGTTCGCTGGCTGACGAATTCGGCCAGCGCCGACAATTCAGTCTTGGCGAGCTCGGTGATCGGTGCGTCGCGGAGCGCCGTGACAGCGGTCTCGGTGAGACCCGAGATGTGCCGCTCGAGTTCGTCGAGGGCACCCGTGTCGACGATCGCCTGTTGGACCCGGGCC
>JBCBDK010000756.1:0-1863 GCA_038529675.1 Actinomycetota bacterium | reverse complement strand
GCTCATGACACTCACCGACCGTTCCGCCGAGCCCGCACCGACGGGCACCGATCGCGACGATGCCTGGTGGCGTCGCGCCGTCATCTATCAGGTGTACATCCGCTCGTTCGCCGACGGAAACGGCGACGGCACCGGCGACATCGCCGGCCTCCGCTCGCGGTTGCCGTACCTGCGCGACCTCGGTGTCGACGCTGTGTGGATCAACCCCTGGTACACGTCGCCGCTCCACGACGGTGGCTACGACGTGGCCGACTACCGCGACATCGACGAGCGTTTCGGCACGATCGCCGAGGCTCGCGAGCTGATCGCCGACGCGCACGAGCACGGCATCAAGGTGCTCGTCGACCTCGTGCCCAACCACACGTCGAGCGAGCACGTCTGGTTCCAGGCCGCTCTCGCCGCCGGGCCGGAGTCGACCGACGCCGCGCGCTACCACTTCGTCCGAGGGCGCGGCGACGACGGCGAGCTGCCGCCGAACGACTGGCCGTCGGTGTTCGGCGGACCCGCGTGGACGCACGTCGACCGAGCCGGCTGGGCGACCGGTTGGTGGTATCTCCACCTCTTCGACACGAGCCAGCCCGACCTCAACTGGGACCACTCCGACGTGCTCGAAGAGTTCGACTCGATTCTGCGGTTCTGGCTCGATCTCGACGCCGACGGCTTCCGCGTCGACGTCGCGCACGCCTTGGTGAAGGCACCCGGCTACCCGGATCTCGGTGAGCTGCCCCAGCACACGAACGCCGAGCTGGTGCTCGATCACCCGTTCTGGGATCGCGACGGCCTGCACGAGATCGTGCGCCGTTGGCGTCGGATCATTGACTCGTACGACACCGACTCGCACGGCGACGCACGCCCGCGCATGTTCGTCGCCGAGGCGACCATTCATGCGACGCGGCGACCGCTCTATCTCCGCCCGGACGAGTATCACCAGGCGTTCGACTTCGACCTGCTCGATGCGAACTGGTCGGCCGATGAGTTCGGTGCGGTGATCGAGCGCGGCTACCGCGAGGCGACCGGTGTCGGATCGATCCCGTCGTGGGTCCTCTCGAACCACGACCAGGTCCGCCACGCCACGCGGTACGCGTTGCCGCCCGACACGGACTACGAGCGCTGGATGGTGACGGGACCGTTCGACGTGATCCGACCCGACGTCGGCGCTCGTCGCGCTCGCGCGGCGACGCTCGTGCTGCTCGGTCTGCCCGGTGCGGCGTACCTCTACCAAGGCGAGGAGCTCGGGCTCCCCGAAGCCTGGGACCTCCCGGTCGACGTGCTCGACGATCCGGTGTGGCGCGACTCGGGCGGGGAGCGCAAGGGCCGCGACGGATGCCGCGTGCCGCTGCCGTGGGCGTCGGCGGGGGCATCGCTGGGCTTCGGTGCCGGCGACGCCAACCCGTGGTTGCCCCAGCCTGAGGGCTACGCCGACCTCGCGGTCGACCGCCAAGACGGCGCCGCCGGTTCCACGCTGGAGCTGTACCGATCGGCACTTCGTCTACGACGTGAACTGTTGACGGACGACGAGTCGCTCGTCGTCGCCAGTGAGGGCGACGTGCTCCGCTTCGAACGCCGGACCGCCGACGGGACTGCGCTCGTCGGGTGCGTGAACTTCGGAACCGAGCCCGTCCCGATTCCCGTCGGCGACGTCGTGCTCGCGAGCGACGAGCTCACGGCGTCCGGCGCGCTCCCGACCGATACGGCGGTGTGGGTGCACGAGGCCCGGACGTGAACATGCTCGATCAGCCGCACCACGATCCGTCGGAGCGGTGGGTGTCCAACCCCACGCCCGATCCCGGCGAGGTCGTCACGCTCACCGTCGACCTGTGCCTCGAACCAGGCGTTCTCCATGTCCCGCATGGTCCGGAGCTG
>JBCBDK010000755.1:0-1863 GCA_038529675.1 Actinomycetota bacterium | reverse complement strand
ATCGCCCGGGTCTTGACCGTCCCCTGGGGGACGCCGAGGAGCCGGGCGGCCTCGCGCGTCGTCAGACCGTCGACGACCGTGAGCACGAACACGGCTCGCAGATCCGGTTCGAGCCCAGCGAGCGCAGTGGTCGCGTCGCCGCCTGCTGCGAGGAGCTCGTCCTCGCTCGACGGCATCGACTCCATGTCGCCTGCGAGCGCGGCCACGACACCGGGGTCGAGCGGATCCGGGCGCCGCTTGCGCAGCTGGTCGACGAGCCGCCGGATCCCGATACCCCAGATCCAGGCGCCGACGTCGCCGTCGCCACGGAACTTCTTCGCCGACCGCCACACCGCGAGGAACGTGTCCTGCACCGCGAGGTCGGTGATGTCGGGATCCCCGCAGCGGGCCTGGAGGCGGGCGGTCAGCCAACGGGCGTGGCGGCGGTAGAGCATCTCGAGCGCGACGCGATCGCCGGCGGTCACGCGTGCGATCAGTGCGTGGTCTTCCGTTCTGGTGCGATCGGTCTCCATCTCGGCTCGTTCACTCTGTCGCATCGACCGGCCCGATCGGTTCACCGATGGTCGCAGAGGTCGTGGGGTGGAAGACTCGTCCCGTGACGAGTGCAGCGGAGTCGGCGGTGATGATCGGTCAGCTCACCGACACCCACGTGGTGGCGTCGGACCCGTCGGTCGTCGACGCCGAGTTGTACGTCGACAACAACGATCGGTTGCGCCGTGCCGTCGCATCGATCGTCGAGGAGCCGGTCCCGGTGGCCGCCGTCGTGGCGACCGGGGACCTCACCAACGACGGTCGACCCGAGGAGTACGACGCCGTCGTCGAACTCCTCGCACCGATCTCCGACCGCGTCCTCGCACTGCCGGGGAACCACGACGATCCCGACGAACTGCGACGCCGACTGCCGACGACGCCCTGGGCCGACACGGAGCACGCGAGCTGGCACACGGTGATTGCTGGCGTTCGCATCGTCGGCCTCGACTCGACACGTCGCGGCCCGAACGGGCCCGAGCACGGTGGCGCGGTCGACACCGATCGGCTCACCTGGCTCGATCGCGTCCTCGCCGTGCCACACGACGGACTCACGTTGCTCGCCATGCACCATCCGCCCTTCGCCTCCGGCATCTGGTGGATGGATCGCGATGGATTCGACGGTGCCGACCAGCTCGCCGAGGTGCTGCGCGACCGCAAGGTCGATCGGATCATGTGTGGCCACCTCCACCGGCCGATGTCGTCGATGTTCGCAGGGACCATCGCCCAGGTCGGCATGTCCACGGTCCATCACGTCGGCCCCGACTTCGTGCCCGGCCGCGACGTGACCGTCGCCGACGATCCGGTCGGCTACCAGCTCCTCCGCGTCACGGCAGCCGACGCCTTCTCGCACGGAAACGGAGGAGCGACCGCGGTGCTCCACCACCGCTACATCGAGCCGTTCGCCGCTCCGATCGTGCCCGAATGGGCCGACCAGTACCGCTGACGCCGGCCCCGCCCACGAGTTGACCTGCGGCGCGGCGACTCCGCATTCAGGATTCCGGTGTCCCGGTGCTGTGACGCGTGACCTCGGGAAGTCCTCAACCGCCGTCGGCGACGGTTCCGTACCTTGTGTGTATGGCCGTCAACTCTGAGCCGTCATCGGACGCGCCCGTCCGTCGCCGATCGATCATCACCACCGTCGCCACGACCGCCACCCGACGGTGGCGGATCACGTTCGCCTTCTTCGTCGTCGTGCTGCTCAGTGGCGTCTGGGCGTTCGGATTCGGCCTGAACCGCGAGGGCTTCCCGCCGATCAACACACCGATCTCGGTCGTGTCCGGCACCTATTTCGTCGACGACGCCGAGCGCGTCGACGACGAGGTCGTCCGCCCG
>JBCBDK010000754.1:0-1866 GCA_038529675.1 Actinomycetota bacterium | reverse complement strand
GTCGACACGCTAGCAGCACGATGAACACGCCACATAAGGCGCACCTAACTTCATGCCCGCACGCTGCGAGGCATTCCGAGTCGGCTGACGATCGGTTCAAACGCTCAGACGTCGGCGGCCTGCTCGGCGAGCCACTGCTTCTTGATCTCACGCCACGCTTCGTCCGTCTTCCCACGTCGCCAATACGGCGAGATCGATGCGCCTCCCACATCGATCGCGCGGTCCGCCACGAGGTGACGGCGAACAGCTCGAACCTCCGCGGCCTCACCATGGACGAACACGTCGACGGAGCCCTCGGGCCAGTCGAGCCGGCAGACCTCGTCGACGAGCAACGTCTCGGGCTCCGCGGCGCTGCTGCGATGCAACCAACGCAGGTCGACATCGGCCGGCGACGCCACGGCGAGTTCGTTCTCTGGACGATCGACGACGACGAGCGCAACACCGCGCGCATGGGCAGGAAGAACCTCGAGGGACGCAGCGATTGCCGGGAGTGCGCTCTCGTCGCCCACCATCAGGTGCCAGTCGGCGGATGGATCCGGCCGATAGCTACCTCCGGGCCCAGACATCTGGAGTCGGTCGCCGACTTGCGCACGCTGCGCCCAGCGACCCGCGTAGCCGACGTCGCCGTGGGCGACGAAGTCGATGGTCAGCTTGCGTTGCGCCTCGTCCCACCGCCGCACAGTGAAGCGTCGAGCTCGCGGTCGCTGATCAGCGGGCACCTCGGCAAGGTCGTCGTCGGTGAACGGCACGCTGTACAACGCGTCGTCAGGCACGAAACGGGCATTGACATATCGATCCGTTTCGGCAGCGTCGACGAACCCGTCGAGGCCGGGCCCACCGAATACGACCCGAACCATCGACGAACTGAGTCGCTCGACCCTCTCGACTGTTCCGTACTGCTCTGTCATGGTGCCTCCTGAGGCGATCGCTGGGATGGAAGTGACGGGGCGAGCGAGGGTCAGCTCGCCGCCCTCCAGTACCCGGTCATGCTCACCTGCTCGGCGGGCAGGCCGACGTGATCACGCAGATGCTTGCGGACCTCCGTGATTCGGCGCGACTCGCCGGCGCCGAAGGCGTACACGTCGTTTGCGATGCTGGCTGTGCGAACCGCATCGAGGAGCAGCGATGTGGTCCCGGGCTCGGCGCCCGAGCGGTCGACCCATTTCACCGAAACGTGTCGGCCCTTCGGAAGTGGGACGCGGCCGTCGGCACCATCGCTCTCGGCAATGACGGTCGCGACGACGTCCGGGTCCGCAGCGAGCAACTCATCGAGCACCGCAGCGACGGCACCGAAGCCGGTTTCGTCGGTCACGAGGAGGTACGAGCCGGTTCGAGCGGGTGGGTCGAACGATCGGCGCGGGCCCCAGAGCGCGACGGGTTGGCCGGGAATCGCTCGACTCGCCCACGCCGATGATGCGCCTGCGTCGCCGTGCAGGACGAACCACATGTCGAGTTCGTGGGTCTCAGGACGCCACGCTCGGACGCTGTAGTAGGCGCCTGCGGGTCGTTCAGCCTCAGGCATCTCGTCGTAGGCAAGCCAGCTGAAGTCTTCGTCGACGGTCAGCTCGGTGCGGCCTGGTGGCGGAAGTAGGACGTACAGGAATTGGTCGCCGCCGAGCGATTCGAAGCCCTCCAACCCTCGCCGGAACGTGATCTGACGAAGGTTTGGCGCGACGTCGACGAGAGCGGCGACCTCAGTGACGAAGGTGGTGAACTCGCCACCGGTCAGTTCCCGCTCGAGGCTCGTCAGCGGGAGATCGTCGCCGATCCATTCACGCGCTGCGTTGAGCAGCCCGAAGAACTCAACACGTACGGCGTCGATCGTGTCGCACTCGCCTGCGAAGTCGTGGCGGACGCGCACAACGG
>JBCBDK010000753.1:0-1868 GCA_038529675.1 Actinomycetota bacterium | reverse complement strand
CTTGGAAAGCGTGTGAAGGGCAACCTTCCGTGGGTTCGAATCCCACTCCCTCCGCTCCGACAGGGGTGGATGCTCGTGTTTCAAACCCGGGCATCCACCCCCTATCCGGTCAAGCGGGGTACGAGTTGGCTTTCGCTTGACGATTCCTGTGAGTGCTGCGTACTGTCAGCGCGATGACGTGCGATCGGGTGGGAAGGGGCTCACGACGCAGGCGCTCGTCATCGTCGCTGGTTGCGGTCGCGATTGGCCTGCCGGTGCTGGTGGTTGGCCCGCAGTTCCGAGGAGGCGATGTGGAGGCGGCGGGAGAGTCGTGTCTGGGTGCGCCTGCGACAATCGTCGGCACGTCGGGAGCAGATGTGCTCACCGGCACTGAGGGCGACGACGTGATCGTTGGGCTTGACGGTGCTGACACCATCGATGGGCTGGGTGGCGACGATGTGATCTGCGGCGGGAACGGCGACGACGCCATCAAAGGCGGCGATGGCAACGACACGATCGACGGCGGAAACGGCTCCGACACCATCGACGGCCAAGGCGGCGACGACGATCTGACCGGCTTCAACGGCAACGACGTCATCAACGGCGGCCCGGGCAACGACAGGATCGACGGCGGGAACGGGTCGGACGTCCTTGATGGCGGCAACAGCAACGACACTGTTGACGGCTTCAATGGCAACGACAGTTGTGATGATCCGGAGGTCGCGACCTCGTGTGAGACGATCACGTTCGACGGCGAGGACGAACCGGATCCCGATCCCGACGACACCCCGCTGTGCGGCGGGCGCGTCCCGAGCATCGTGGGCACCGTTGGAGCGGACACGATCGTAGGGACGCACGGTGTCGACGTGGTTTGGGCGGACGACGGCGACGACGTGATCAACACCCTCAGCGGCGACGACGTCATCTGTGCTGGCAACGGCGACGACAGGGTCGAGGCCGGCAACGGCAACGATGTCGTCGAGGGTGGCAGTGGTGCAGACTGGGTGAACACGGGAAACGGCAACGACGAAGTGTTCGCCGGTGGAGGTGACGATGCAGTCATCGGCTTCAACGGCAACGACTCGCTCTACGGCGGTGCCGGTAACGACGCGCTCGACGGAGGGAACGGTCGTGACCAGCTGATCGGCGGATCCGGTGATGATGACTTGATCGGCTTCAACGGCAACGACGACCTCTACGGGAACGAAGGCGACGACACAGCCGACGGCGGCTTCGGCTCCGACGACTGCTTCGGCGTCGAGAACCAGACTCGGTGCAGCGCCCAGGCTGACCCCGCAGAGCTCGTCGGACCGAGCCCGAACGACATACCAGCCCCACCCGCGGGTGTCGTCGAAGCGACCACTGCGGTCGATGGCGTCGAGGTTGCAGTCAGCTCGACGGGCGGGATCTCTGCCGCTGACGTTCAGGTGACATGGGCACCCGAGTTCGCAGCCGCGCCAGTTCGCGACGTACTTGCATCAGCGGTCTACGACTTCACGCTCACCGGAGCAGAAACCGAGTTCGATTCAGCGGACATCACGATCCCGTTCAGCGCCGAGGCGCTCGACGGATTCGACCCGACCGATCTGCGGATCTACAACTACGACCTCGACGCCCAACTCTGGGTGCCGGTCCCCGGCACGCAAACCGTAGATGTCAGCAACCAGACCGTTACGGCAACGGTTGAGCACTTCTCGTTCTACGGCGTCCTCAAGATCCGCGACGCCGACGACTGGCTCGACATCTACACCGACATCAACACCTGTCTCACCGAGCCCGTCGGCATCGACTTCGCGTACGTCAACAACGGAACCTTCAGCATCACTGACCCGAACGACGTCCGAACCGATGCCACCGTCGACTTCGTTCGGTCGCTTCCCCAGGCCCGG
>JBCBDK010000752.1:0-1877 GCA_038529675.1 Actinomycetota bacterium | reverse complement strand
CCACCACCCGCCGGTGATCACGTCGTCGTGGCCGTCGCCGTCGAGGTCGGCGTGCTCGACGAAGAGGGCGTTCCACGGGCGGTTGCCGTCGATCTCGCTGCGGGACCAGCGTGCGAACGGGTCGATGCCCTCGTTGAGCCACAGGTTCACGCCGGGCGAGCCGACGTTGAACGGCTTGCCGACGATGTCGAGGTCGCCGTCGCCGTCGATGTCGCCGAGGCGCGACTCGTGGTTGTCGAATCCGACGTCGACGGTGTTGCGGACGAAACCGCCCTGGCCGTCGCCGAAGTGGACGAGCATCTCGGCGCCGGGGTTCTCGGGGTTCGAGTAGTCGAACGGCGACATCATCTCGGCGGTGAAGATGTCGAGGTGCCCGTCGCCGTCGAGGTCGGCGATGTCGAGGGAGTGGGCGTACTGCTGGACGTCCTCGAGCACGTGTGGTGTCCACGTGCCGGTCGGTTCGTCCCACTCGTACCAGTGCAGGGGCCCGATCGCGTCGCCCGAACTGATCACGATCTCGGGGCGCCCACCGTCGACGAGCTGGCCGGTGGCGACACGGCTGAACGTGTAGTCGGCGTCGATTGCGTGCGGTGTGAAGGCTCCGTCGGGCTGGCGTTCGAACCAGTGGCCGCCACCGACGAGGTCGAGATCACCGTCGAGGTCGATGTCGTCCACGACCAAACCCTCCGACGGCGTCGCGCCCTGGAAGATGAGCTCGGCGGGCCAGGGAGCGGACGTCGGGTCGGCAGGGATCTCGGCGAGGAACAGCTTGTCACCACCGGGGCGCGGCTTCTGATTCCAGTACACGAGTTCCGCCGCGCCGTCGTCGTCGACGTCGGCGAACACGAAGTCGTGGTGCTGTCGGCCGCCGTCCTGCTTGATGACGTGCCGGCTCCACGTGCCGGTGGCGCCGGCGGGGCCCGGGTTCTCCCACCACCACATGTCGCTGCTCGATCCGTCGCCGCCGAACGCGACGTCGAGGTCGCCGTCGCCGTCGATGTCGTGGACGGCACCGCCCGCGTCGATCGGGAAGATCGTCGGCTCGAGCGTGTGTGCGCTCCACGCGGACCCGGGCCCGTCGTTCTCGTACCAGACGATCGATGCGCCCGGTTCGCGGCGCCCGGCGATGATGAAGTCGTCGTCGCCGTCGCCGTCGAGATCGCCGACGAGCGACGCCGTCTGCTGGTAGCCGGGCGGCGCGCTGCGCGGATCGGCCAAGCGGGGATCGGGGCTCTCGATCCGGGTCCACGCGAGCCGCCCGGCGACGTCGGGACGCACGACGAGTCGCTCGGTCGCCGTCTCCGTCAGGCCGTCGTCGTCGGTTGCGGTGACGGTCACGACGTAGTCGCCGGTTGCGGCGAATCGATGCGTGACCACGTCGTCGGTGCCCGACTGCTGTGTCCCGTCGCCGAAGTCCCAGGCCAACTCGACGATCTCACCGTCGAGATCGCGGGTGAGCGATGCGTCGAGGACGACGTCGCGGCCGACCGTCGCCTCGGCCGGCACGGTGAGGCAGACGAAGGGTGCGACGTCGCTGACGTCGGCGTCGTCGAGACCGCTCGGCGGGCCGGCACCTCGGTTGGTGCACACGTCGACGGGGGTCAACGCACGGTCGTAGACGGCGACGAGCCGGTACGTACCGAGCCATGGTCGGGCGCCGTCGGCCTCGTTGCCGAGGACGAACGGGGTGCTGGGATCCCAGTTGGAGAAGTCGCCGGACACGGTCTGCTCGACGGCGACGACGCCATCGATGTAGGTGCGGGTCACGCCGCTGGCGTCGCGTGTGAACACGACGTGGTGCAACCCGAGCCCGAGCGTGCCGGCACCGCTCGACCTCACCATCGCCGACACCGGGTCGGTGGACCAACTCGACGGCG
>JBCBDK010000751.1:996-1878 GCA_038529675.1 Actinomycetota bacterium | reverse complement strand
GCTCAGCTACGGCACCGTCCCCGCAGTCAGAGGTCTCGATCTCGAGGTGCGTGCCGGTGAGGTCGTCGCGCTCATGGGGGCCAACGGCGCCGGAAAGTCAACCACCCTCATGGGCCTGGCCGGACTGTTGAGTGCCTCTGGCGGACACACCGAATTGCTTGGCCAGCCCACCATGGAACCTCTTCACAAGCGGGCTCGACGCGGTCTTCGCTACGTGTCCGAAGAACGTTCGATCATCCGTTCCTTGAGCACGTTGGACAACCTCCGCCTCGGGCCTGGCCCGGTCGACGAGGCGCTCGACCTGTTTCCCGAGTTGCGCCCTCTCCTCAACCGCCCTGCCGGCCTGCTGTCGGGCGGTGAGCAGCAGATCCTCACACTGGCCCGGGCCCTCGCCGGCGAGATTCGCATCCTGCTGGCCGACGAGCTGTCGCTTGGCTTGGCTCCGCTCATCGTGCAACGACTGATCAAGGCGGCCAAGTCCGCAGCCACCGAGCGAGGCGTCGGCGTGCTCCTGGTCGAGCAGCACGCAGTCCTCGCGCTCGGGCACGCCGATCGTGCCTATGTGCTCCACCGAGGCGAGGTCGTCCTCAGCGGTCCCGCTCCTGAGTTGAACAAACGCCTCGACGAGATCGAAGCGTCCTACCTCCACGGCAGCGTCGCCCCGACAGCGGGGTCATAGACCGGCGGGAGTCAGGAGGTCGCCGATGATGGCGCTGTCCTGAGGATGCATCATCCTCAGCCGGCCTCCGCCTCGTCGACGTAGTGCCAGGCGAGATCGAGCATGGGCTCGAGGTTGTGGCCGGCGGAGCGGGCAAAGTCGTTCTTGGCCGTACCGGCGTCGGCTCGGGCCATCACGCCGATGACGATGCCGGCGAGACGGTA
>JBCBDK010000751.1:0-986 GCA_038529675.1 Actinomycetota bacterium | reverse complement strand
CCTACTGCAGATGCAGTAGGAGAGGTCGCCCGGAGAGATCGAAGCGCCCACCCGCGCTGCGTAGGCATCGACATAGGTCTTCATCGAAGGGATACCCAATTCGTCGAGATCGGCGTCGGCCAACGTCACCTTCCCGAAGGCGATGTCGAGGTTGGGGAGGTACCACTGGGACAGGTTGTAGGCGAAGTCGGCGAGTGGGTGTCCGATCGTCGACAGCTCCCAGTCCAGAACCGTCGCGACCTCGTCGGCCTCTGGCGCGATGACGATGTTCGCGAGGCGGAAGTCGCCGTGGACGACGGCGCTCGCCTCGTCGCCGATCATGTTGGCCGTGAGCCAGCCGGCGAGGTCCTCGAAGCGGGGCACCGACCTCGTCTGCCGGTGGTACTGGCGCATCCAGAGGTCGATCTGACGCTCGAAGTAGTTCCCGGGCCGACCGAAGTCGGACAGTCCGACGGCGTCGGGATCGATCCCGTGGAGCTGAGCCATGGTCTCGTTCATCGAGTCGTAGACCGCCGCTCGTTCCTCGGGGCGGGCGCCGGGAATCGTGAAGTCCTCCAGGACCCGGCCCTCGACGTACTCCATCAGGTAGAACTCGGCGCCGATGACCTCGACGTCGTCGCAGTAGAGGATGGCCTCGGGCACGGGAAAGCCGGTCTCGCCCAGTGCGTTGATGACTCGGAACTCGCGGTCGATCGCGTGGGCACCGGAGATGAGTTCACCGAGCGGCTTGCTGCGCAGGACAGCGCGCCAGTGGTCGGATTCGAGCAGATACGTGGGATTCGAGGCACCTCCCGCGAACTCCGTGGCCGAGAGGCGATCGACCTGGCCGCCGAGCTGCGAGGCCAGGTAGTCCTCGAGATCTTCCAGGGGCAGAGCTCCGGCGCCACGCATCAGCTCGGATGGAGCGTGTCGGCGAGCTCGCGTAGTTGCTTCTTCAGGACCTTTCCTGATGGGTTCATCGGCAGTTCGTCGACCTGCTCATAGAG
>JBCBDK010000750.1:0-1883 GCA_038529675.1 Actinomycetota bacterium | reverse complement strand
CTCCCCGGGCCGCCGTGTGTCAGACTGCGGTCGATGACGGGCGGCTTCGACGGACCTGCGCTCGCCGAGGTGCTGGGCGTCTCGCAACGGCTGGGGTTCATCGGCGCACGTCCGGTGGACGAGGCGATCGAACACTCCCGCGGGGTCGTCGGAGCGCTCGTGGGAGTGACCGGCCGCATCGTGGACATCGGTGCAGGTGGTGGCCTGCCGGGCCTGGTCGTGGTGCACGACCGACCCGACTTGCATGTGACGATGATCGACCGACGCCTCAAGCGGACGGACTTCTTGGAGCGAATGGTGCGTCGCCACGGGCTCACCGATCGCGTGGACGTGCTCGGCGCCGATGCGGAACACATCGTCGATGAGTGCGAACGTGGGTCCCGTCCTCGGTTCGACGCCGGGGTCGCACGCGGGTTCGGTCCCCCGGCGGAGACGCTGCGGATCATGGGCCGCCTCGTGCGTTCGGGCGGACGCCTCATCGTGACGGAGCCACCCGACGGTGATCGCTGGGATCCGACGGTGCTCGAGGAACTCGGGCTCGATCGCCAACCCGATGGCGTCGGTGTGGCCGTCTTCCAGGTTCGTTGAGGCGCACGACCCCGGGCAGCGGACGCCAGGCGTCGAGCGTTTCACGTGAAACCATCACCTCGCGCGTGAGGTCGACGGACGCTCTGGGCCGGCGCGCGGCCCAGTCCCCCGCCCGGGCTCTCCGTGGGCACCGGGGTTCGTTTCACGTGAAACATCGGACCGTGTGCCATCCGGCAGGAATCGTTGCGCCGCAAATGCTTGCAGTGCCGGCCGCTGTCGAGCACACTGCGAGCAATCCCGTTCCTGCGTGTGGGCATCGGCCGCACGCTTCGTCCGAGTAGCGAGCGTCCGACCTCGCGACTGGAGCCTTTCGTGTCCGACCCCGAGACCGACCTCGAATCCTCCGCACCAACCGCGGGACGATCTGCCGTCTCCGAGATGACGCCGTCGCCAGCGGCGCCAGAACCTGCGACGGACACCGCTGACATCGCTGATGCCGCGACCGTCACAGGGACTGCGCCGGACCGCCCGAGTCCCGACGCACGGACCACGCCGCGTATCATCGCGGTGGCGAACCAGAAGGGTGGCGTCGGCAAGACGACGAGCACCGTCAACCTCGGTGCGGCCCTCGCCGAGATGGGCCAGCGGGTCCTGCTCGTCGACCTCGATCCGCAGGGCAACGCGTCCACCGGTGTCGGCATCGAGACCCGGGGACTCGAGCATTCGATGTACCACGTCCTGATGCAGGACGAACAGCTCGACAACGTGATCGAGCCGACCGACGTGAAGGGTCTCTTCATCGCACCGGCGTCGTTGGATCTCGCTGGCGCGGAGATCGAGCTGGTCCCCGCGTTCAGTCGCGAGCAGCGTCTGAAGCGCGCGATCGCCGACGTGATCGACGACTACGACTACGTGCTCGTCGACTGTCCCCCGTCGTTGGGTCTGCTCACCGTCAATGGCCTCGCCGCCGCCGACGAGGTGCTCGTCCCGATCCAGTGCGAGTACTACGCGCTCGAGGGGCTCGGTCAGTTGCTCCGCAACGTCGACATGGTCAAGAAGAACCTGAATCCCGAGCTGGATCTGAGCACGATCCTCTGTGTCATGTACGACGCCCGGACCAAGCTCAGCGACCAGGTCGTGTCGGAGGTCCGTGACCACTTCGGCGACAAGGTGTTGCGTTCGATCATCCCGCGCAACGTCCGGGTGTCCGAAGCGCCGTCGTTCGGCCAGCCGATCACGACGTTCGATCCGCGTTCCCGCGGTGCGATCGCCTACCGGGATGCGGCCAAGGAGGTCCACGATGCCACGGCGTAGCGGACTTGGAAAAGGACTCAGCTCGCTGATCCCACAGGACG
>JBCBDK010000749.1:0-1897 GCA_038529675.1 Actinomycetota bacterium | reverse complement strand
CGGCGCGGTGCGCGCCAACGACGACTTCGACTTCTTCGCCTGCCTCAACCACAACTACCGGGAGTTCCTTTTCGGGTTCGACGACTGGGTCACCTCGATCGCCGCCGCGGGAGACGCCGACGCGTACCGCTCGAAGTTCAGCTACGACGAGACGCGCAGCATGTGGCAGTCGCTCGGATTCGGACCGAACTACAAGGCGGCGTACTGCATGGCCGTGTGCCCGGCCGGCGACGACGTGATCGGGGCGTACATGGCGGACAAACAGGCGTGGCGCCGCGAAGTCGTCGAGCCGTTCAAGGACAAGGTCGAGCCGGTGTACGTCGCGTCCGGCTCGCGCGCCGAGCGGGTCGCACGTCGGAACCCGAACAAGCGGCTGCGGTACATCGACTATCGCGTCGACGTCTCGACGCCGGACAACTTCGAGCTCGGGCTCCGACACCGATTCGAGGCCCGCAGAGCCGGCGGGGTCACCTGTTCCGTGGCGTTCGAGTTCCCGAGCGGTTCGATTCGCGTCGCGGTGGTGAACGACGACGGCCTGTCGATCGGCGACCCGACGGACGAGACCCCAGACTGCGTGGTCCGCCTGGCCGGTGCCGACTACATCGCGGTGATCCACCCGAATCCCGAGCCGACCGATGTCGACGTCCCCCGATACGAACTCGTCGGAGATCCGGCTGCGTTCGGTGCGCTGCTGGCGTGCCTCGACTGACGACCGGCCAGGCGAGCCGCCGCCGGTCATCGCCGATAGACACGTCCTCGATGTCTGCGGTCCTGTTGCTCACGTGTCCCGACGCCCGCGGAATCGTCGCGGCGACGATGGAGTTCATCGCCGATCACGACGGCAACGTCCTCCACGCCGAGCAGCACGCCGACGGCGAGACCTTCTTCCAGCGCATCGAGTTCGATCTCGAGGGTTTCGCGCTCCCTCGCGACGAGATCACCGCGGCGTTCACACCGGTCGCCGAGCGTTTCGACATGACGGCGACGGTCCGCTTCACCGACGCGAAGACGCCGACCGCGATCATGGCGTCACGCCAACCGCACTGCCTCCACGACCTGCTCAGCCGGTGGCGAAGCCGCGAGCTGCCGATGGATCTGCGAGTCGTCGTGTCCAACCACCCCGACCATGCGGACCTGTGTGAGCACATGGGCGTGCCCTACGTCCATCTGCCCGTGACGCCCGAGACGAAGCCCGACCAGGAGCGTTCTGTCCTCGCTGCGCTCGACCACCATGGAGCCGAGCTCGTGGTGATGGCTCGCTACATGCAGATCCTGAGCGACGACTTCATCGCCCGTCATCCGATGCGGATCATCAACATCCACCACTCGTTCCTCCCCGCGTTCGTCGGCGCAAACCCGTACCGCCAGGCTCACGAGCGAGGCGTGAAGTTGATCGGCGCGACCGCTCACTATGCGACCGCCGAACTCGACGAAGGACCGATCATCGCGCAAGACACCGCACACGTGTCCCACCGCGACGACGTCGCACGGCTCACGTCGAAGGGCCGCGACCTCGAGACGATCGTGCTCGCTCGTGCGGTCCGAGCGCACCTCGAGCACCGCGTCCTCACCTACGGCAACAAGACCGTCGTCTTCTCCTGACGCACCCCGCTCACACGGCCGCGCCGTGCAGAGCAGCCACGCCGCAACGTCGCGGGACAGGGCGTCGTCGACGGGCCGCTCAGTCGTGCGCCTCCGCACCGCGGCGACGCCTGCGGCCACCCCCCGCGCTGCGGGTCGGTTCCCAGCGGAACCTCCAGATCGCTACGGCGGCGCCGGCGATGCCCCATGCGGTGATGAAGCCCAACGCCGCCCAGTTGAAGCCGTTCGTCAACTCGTTCCAGGACTGCTTCAACCCGTTCGTCGACGCGCCGGCCTTCAACTGGGCGGCGTTGGG
>JBCBDK010000748.1:0-1898 GCA_038529675.1 Actinomycetota bacterium | reverse complement strand
GTTGCCCGGGTCGTTGTTGGTCGGGACCGGATCGGTCGTGGTGGTCGTGGCGACCGCAGAGTTGGTGAGCGAGCCGTTGGCGTCCGGTGAGACGGCGACGTCGATGGTGATGGTGACCGACGCTTGGTCGCCGAGATCGCCGAGGTCGCAGGTGATGTCGCCACCCGAGGTCGCGCCGTCGTGCGTGCAGGATCCGACCGGAGACGACGCCGACACGAACGACACGCTGGCGGGCAACGAGTCGGTGACGGTCGTGGCGACTGCGGTGGCGGGACCGTCGTTGAACACGACGATCTGGTAGCGGTCTTGCGTGCCGGCGGTGAGCGGCCCCGTGAGCAGTGACTTGGTGACCTGGACGTCGGCGAACGGCTGCACCGGTGTCGTGACGGTGACGGAACGGTCGCCCGGGGTCGGGTCGGGGGTGCTGCTCGTGACCGAGGCGGTGTTGTCGACCGAGCCGACCGCGCGGTCGCTCATGGTGCCGGTCACGACCACGTCGACGCTCGTACCCGCTGCGACCGTCGGAATCGCGCAACTGACGGCTCCCTGATCGCAGGTCGCCCCGGTCGCGGTGGTCGAGATCGTCCCGAGGGTGATCTCGGCGGGAAGGGTGTCGGCGACGACGACGTCCTGGGCGTCGGACGGACCACCGTTGATGACGGTGATCGTGTAGCTCACCGGCGCGCCGGGGGCGATGGGCGCGGTGAAGCCGGCGGAGAGTGCCTTGGCGATCGACAGGTCAGCCGAGGCCGCGACCGGCGTGGTCGAGGTCGACGTGTTGTTGCCCGGCGTCAGGTCGGGTGTGGTGCTGGTGACGGTTGCCGTGTTGTCGACGCTCGGGTCGGTGACCGAGGCGAGCACGGTGCCGGTGATCTCGACGGTGTAGGTGGCGCCGTCGGCGAGGGTTGGCTGCGAGCAGGTGACGGTCGAGCCGGCGACCGGGTCACACGTGGCGGCGCCGCCGGTGACGTTCGTCGCGATCGTGCCCGGATCGATCGCGACGGGGAGGGTGTCGGTGAACTCGACGTCCTGGGCATCGGAGGGCCCGTCGTTGGTGACCACGACGATGAAGGTCGCCGGTTGGCCGGGGACGAGGTCGGTGGCCGGGCCGGTCTTCGCGATGCGGACATCGGCGGACGGGACGATCGGGTTCGACGCTGTGGGGTTGTTGTCACCTGGCACCGGGTCGGGTGTCGAGGTGGTGGTGATCGCCGTGTTGGTCAGCGTGCCCGCAGGGGCGTCGGCGGGAAGATCGCCACTGATCGTGATCGTCGCCGAGCCGCCGGGCGCAACCGTGCCGAGGAGGCACGGGAATGCGGTGCAACCTCCCTGCGACGACGAGATCGTGACACCGGTGATCAGGGCCGGCACGGTGTCGGCGACCTCGACCGCAGTGGCGTCGGACGGACCGTTGTTGGCGACGTTGATGGTCCACGTCACGGGCTGGCCCGGTACCGCTGTGGCCGTGGACAGGACCTTGGTGGTGACGAGGTCGGCGCTCGTGTCGACGGTGGGATCGGCGACGTCGACGTTGTTGCCGGGGTCGGGGTCGGGCGTCGTGGCGGCCGCACGCCCGCTGTTCGGATCGAGGTCGGTCACGTCGGAACGCACCGTCGCATTGATGGTGACGGTCGCGGACGCGCCGACGGCGAGGGTGCCGACGTCGCACGGCACCGCAGTGCAGTTGCCCTGCGACGACGTGACGTCGATGAGATCGAGCCCAGGCGGCAACGTGTCGTCGACCTGCACACCGACCGCGGTGGACGGACCGTCGTTGGTGACGGTGATCGTGTAGCTCACGTCGTTGCCGGCGATGACCGGGTCGGGTGCGGCCGTCTTGTCGACCCCGACGTCGCGTCGGTCACCGAGCCCGCCGCCCCCTCCGCCGACCTCAGGGT